>JAYTRT010000001.1:0-7954 GCA_043746045.1 Actinomycetota bacterium
TTGTTTCATCAGGGTCGGCCGCACGACGGCGCAGCGGCAATGGAGACAGCGTTGTCGTTGCTGCCATCGGGCGATCGCACCCGCGCAGCGTGGCTCAGCTCGTACGCCGACGTGCTCGACACCGTCGGCAAAGGGGTCGAGGCACAAGCGGCCGCCAATGAGGCGATCGACATCGGCGAGCGTCTCAACGATCACGGTGTCGTCGGTCTGGGTCTGTGGTCCCGAGCATGGATCGCCGGGCGGCGGGGGGATCACGCAGCCCTGTGGGGTGCGATGGGGCAAGTCGAAGCGCTCCAACCGGGTTGGTTGTCGTCGCACAGCGGGATTGAGTTCTACGGCTCGGTCGCCGACTTCCTCGTCACGCTCGGCGACATCGAGGGGACCCGCTACTGCGAGATGAAGGCCCGCAAACTGCACGAACGATGGCAATACCAAGGAGCCATCGACATGATGATGGCAAGAATCGAGGCCCACATCGGGGACCCCGAAACCGCGCTCACGCTCCTCGAGCGTGCCGATGCCTCGCTCGGGGCACAGCCCAACACGCGCTGGGTGCGACGACTGGAGAGCGCTCTCGCCTGTCTGCGCCTCGGCGATCTCGAACGTGCGCGAGCGTTCGTCGACGACGCCATGCAGATGACTCGGTCGATGGGAGTCCCCGACCTGCCAGCACGGTTCGAACGGTCCTTGCTCGACCGGCTCGCCGTACTGAATGCCGACGATTCGACCACGACGACCACCACCACCGAGGAGCCGATCGTGATCACATTGCTCGGCACGTTCTCCGTCCGTCACGGACACCGTGACCTCACACCTCCCGCCGGTCATCCTTCGACACTGGTGAAAGTGCTGGCGCTGCGGCGGCGCCTCACAGTCGATGCCATCATCGACGTGCTGTGGCCGGACGTCGATGTCGACACCGGTCGTGCTCGCCTCCGGAACACGATGAACCGCCTGCGATCTCGGTCAGGCGCGATCATCGAGCGACACGGTGACTCACTCGTGCTCGCTCCCGCCTCGATCATCGACGTCGAAGCTTTCGAGGCGGCGGCGGCCGCGGCGCTCACCGCTGATCACATACGCCGGATCGGTCTCGCCCGCAGAGCGATCTCGCTGTACGCGGACGATCTGCTCCCCGGCGACGTCTTCGACGACTGGGCTGCCGCCGCGCGCGAGCGACTCAGGCGACGCTTCCTTGCCCTCATCGATCTGGTCGCCGAGGCTGCAGAAGCCGAAGGGAGTCTCGACGAGGCAGCACGTTTGCTTGACATCGGCATCGCGTCCGACCCGCTCGACGAGCAGCGGTACATTCGCCTCGGTCACCTGTTGACGAACCAGGGACGTAGCGGTGCCTCCCGACAGATCTCGCGGCAGGGCATCGCTGTGTTCACCGATCTCGGACTGGAACCCAGCCGCGAACTTCTCCAGTTGGGTGCCTGACCGCACCCAGCCTTCACCGAGCCGCGCTCTTGCGAACGGTCGGACGGATGTCGGACATCCATCGCCGATACTGCTGTTGTGGCACCACCAACACACCACGCGCGCGGCAACCGCCCTCTCACCCTGCTCCTGCGACTGCTCCCCCATCAGGGACTCGACAGGCACATGGTCGGCCACGCCGAAGTGATCGAAACCGGCGAGATCGTCTCGATTGCGAACCACAACGATCTCATCGACCTCGTCCAGCGGCTGAGCGACGTGAGGATCGACGATCACGCCGACGACTGACAGCCCTGATGGACACCCGTCCTCGCTCCATGACCACCGTGCACCCCACAACTCATGCTTCGCGTCGGGCGACTCCGTCTTACTCGATGAGTTCGTGGACCCGCGCCGTGTCGACGTGTTGCTGGAACTGCGTCACCTTGCCGTCGGCGAATGTCCAGACGTGCACCATCTTGACTTCGGCCGGCTCCCCAGAAATGCTGTGCTTCCACTGGTATCGACCAAGGGCCACCACCGTGTCACCGTCGGCGACGAGCCGATCGGGCACGACTGTGAACTCATCCCCGATCTCGCCGAGGCGCATGAACACGTTCTCCACCACCGCTTGCGGACCCACGAACGTGCCCGCCAACGGGAAGCCATCGGCCTCGGTCCACTCGATCCCGTCGGCCATGACTCCCAGCACGGCAGGCACATCGCCTGTCGCGAAATTGGCGTATGTGGCTGCCACGATCTCTTTGTTGTCCATCACTGACCTCCCCAGTTGCACGGCCCCTCCGACCGGAAATTTCCAGAATGTCAGATGGGCGCGCCTGACGCAAGCGGCATGTCGAAACGCGGTCGGCGTCGGCGAACGCTCTCGACGGACTTGTTGTCGCGCGCATTGCACGACCCCGCAGCGCTAGGCGTTTGGTGCGAGGAGCTCCAACGCGATGTTGTCCGGGTCGCGGAACTCCAGGATGCTGGCGGGTCCGATGTTCTTGACGCCGCCGTGGGCGATCCCCCGGGTGTCGAGAAAAGCCGCAGCGGCCTCGAGGTCAGCGAGCGAGCCGAGGGTGAAGCTGACGTGGTCGAGGCCGACCCGGTCCTCGTGAAAGGTGTCTGTACCCACCGGGCGCAGTCCGAGCAACGAGTCACCGAGCTGGTAGATCACGCCGCCGTACAGGAACCCGAGCTGTTGACGAGTTGCCTCGTCGGCGTCCGGCGGCAGTTCGAAGACGACGGGTAGACCGAAAACGTCGTCGTAGAAGGCGCGTGAGCGGGCGATGTCGGTGACGGTCAGGCGGACGTGGGCGTATGCGAGCGGGGAGATGGGCATACGCGGGACGCTAGCTGCGTGTGTGCTCGGTATCTACGTTCCGGATGTCGTCTCGACGAACTGGAAGAACTCCTCTCCCAACACGGCATCGAACACGACCTCGTACTCGTCGAGACCGGGCGGACCGGGATGGTGTAGGCCGGACTTTGATCAAGGTTTCGAGTTCGATGCCGCGACCCGTGCGACCGTCGCCAGCGCAGACATACGGCCGGCGACCTCGTCGTGACTGATCGGTTCTGTTCCTGTTTTGCGAGCGTGGTCGATGTTCGTGCCGATTTGATCGGCTTGTGCGACGATCGACTGGCTCAACGTCCGAAGATTCGTCTGGTTCACCGATTTCAGAAGGCGATCCCGCATCGCCGTGATGAACGAGGCCCCACCGGTGCCGACGATCAACGCAGCAGTGATCAGCTTGAACGGGTCGTACTCGCGGATCGTCGTCGTGACGTCCGCCTGACCAGCCACCCGAACAACTTCGCTGCGGATCTCAGGGGGCATGAAATAGAGGAACGCCGAACCGGCCACCGCGCCGACCAACAGCGAAGCGAGAAACCCCATATCGAGGTATTTGCGCTTCGAAGCCGGAGGGCCATCCTGCTTGCTCGGCAACTCGAGCAGACCAGAATCACCGAGTCGAGCGAGAACCAGTTCGTACACGATCCCACCGACGAGGCCAGCACCGCCCGCGAAGACGAAGCCCCACCACCAATCCTTGGTGACCTGAATCATCACAACCCCCTGTCCCAGAGAGCTGACGATAGCCCACCCGATCGAGACCGAGATCCCACCATTGTGGAATGGAGAGCGGGCGTTCTCACCGCATTCCCGACTGCCGCCGACATCGAGTGAACACGGAGCAACGTCCAAGTCGTGTCGCTCTGGCGCGATGACGGCTCAGTCGCCGAAGCTGATGCCGAGGTCCTTGGCGGAGAGCACGGTGTCGCTCTGCGGGTCGACGACCTTCATCCGGTTCGTGGCGTCGGCGAGCGGCACGTAGTCGACGACCGGCGGATTCAGGGCCACCATGATGTCTGTATAGCCCTCATCGAGGGCGCGTACCGCGGCCGCCCCGAATCGAGTCCCGAGCAGTCGGTCCGACGACGTCGGCGGGCCGCCACGGACGAGGTGGCCGAGGACGACCGTCCGCGTCTCTTTCCCGGTGAGGACAGCCAGTTCGGCAGCCACCAGCTCGCCGATGCCGCCGAGCTTCTCTGCCTGGCCGACAGTCTTGCTGAGCACGGACCTGGTGCCTCCGCGAGCGGTTGCCCCTTCGGCGACCACGACGATCGCAAAGTTCGCTCGGCGAGCCGTACGTCGGGCAATCATCTCGGCGACTGTCGACAGATCGAACGGGATCTCGGGGATCAGAATTGCATGCGCGGCGGCCGCGATCCCGGAGTGGAGGGCGATCCAACCGGCATAGCGTCCCATGACCTCGACGACCATGACCCGGTTGTGCGAAGTCGCTGTCGTGAACACCCGATCGATGCACTCGGTCGCGAACTGGACAGCCGAGTCGAAACCGAACGTCGCGGACGTGTGCTCCAGATCGTTGTCGATCGTCTTCGGGACACCGATCACGGCCAGACCAGCAGCGGACAGTCGTCGCGCGATCGCAAGCGAGCCGTCACCCCCGATCGTGATGAGCGCGCCGATGCCCTCGCGACGGAACATGCCGACGAGCTCATCGGTGCGGTCGACCGTGCTCCATGAGCCGTCCGGGCTCAAGACCGGAAACTCGCACGGATTCCCGATGTTGGTGCTGCCCAGGATGGTGCCGCCGAGATGGCCGATCCCGCGCACGAAGTCCCGCTTCATGTCGATCACGCCGTCGCCACCGGGATACCTCTCGGGCGACATCAGTCCGGTGAAACCGTCGCGAATTCCGACAACGTCCCAGCCCCGCCGCAACGCCGAGAGGGTTGCGGCCCGGATGACCGCGTTGAGGCCTGGTGCATCACCGCCACCTGTACTGATCGCGATCTTCATTCGCCTCCGTCATGTGGCTTCGTGAACGTCGAAACGGTAACCCATCGCGTCGACGATGACCGCCGGTCGGCTGCGGGTGGAGTTACATGGGGATCGTGAGCCCCGGCAGACCCATCATCGAACCTTCACCGCCGACGGCAGTCGTCGAACACATCTCGGCTGGCGCGGACATCATCGTGCCGATCGCGAATGGTGAGCCCGTCACCCTGTTGGATGCGATCGAGCAGCACGAGTCGTCGATGTCGAACGTACGAATACACCAGATGCACGCGCTGCACGACCGGCCGTATCTCCACGGCTCGTACGGCGATCGACTGCGGCACGTTTCGTACTTCCTGTCACATGTCACTCGGCCATGCTTTCGGGCGGGCACCATCGATCTGGTTCCGAACAACTTCTCCGAGATGCGATTGATCCTGCAGGCGGCGACCTCGGATCCGCTCGTCGTTGCGTCAGCGTCTCCGCCGGACCGCCACGGATATTTCAGCCTCGGTCTGAACGCAGATTACGTCGCATCCTTCATCGGCAGGGCCCGGTTCTTCCTCGAAGCAAACCGTCAGATGCCGCGTACGTTCGGCCGCAACCAGATCCACATCAGCCAGGTGGTCGGATGGAGCGAAGCCGACTACCCCCTCGCACTCGTGCCCCCCACGGTGCCGGTCGAAGCAGACATGCGCATCGCCGAATTCGTCGCTGAACGGATACGCGATCGGTCGACCATCCAGGTCGGGATCGGATCGATCCCGAATGCGATCCTCTCCGCGCTGACCGGGCATTGCGACCTCGGCATCCACACCGAACTGATTTCCGACGGCATCATGGATCTCGTCGAGGCCGGCGTCGTGAACGGAGTGGCCAAGGAGCTCAACCGGACCAAGACGGTCGGTACGTTTGCGCTCGGAACCCAGCGCCTGTACGAGTTCTTGCACGAGAACACCGCCTTCGAACTGTGGCCCGTTCGCTACGTGAACGACCCCCGTGTCATCGCCCAGGAGACCAACTTCGTTTCGATCAACGCCACCATCTCCGTGGATCTGATCGGCCAGTGCGCGTCTGAAACCGTCGGAGGGAGCTACTACTCGTCCAGCGGCGGACAAGCTGACTTCGCCCGAGGTGCGATGTACTCCCCCGGAGGTCAAGGGTTCGTCGTCCTGCACTCGGCCGCGAAGAACACAACGATCTCGAAAATCGTGCCGCAGTTGGCGGCAGGCGATGTCGTCACGACCTTGAAGAACACGGTCGACAAGGTGGTCACGGAATGGGGTGTGGCCGAACTCCGTGGACGCACCATCCGGGCCAGGGCTGGGGCGTTGATCGACATCGCCCATCCCGCACACCGCGAAGCGTTGACAGTCGCCGCCCGACGATTGGGTTACATCTGACAACGCAGCACCCGGCCCGCCGTTCGGGTCCCGCTCACGCCCATGTGCTCGACCACTTCGACCCGCCCTCACGACCGGATCTGCTGGCCCTGGTAGGTTCGGTCATGACTCGTGGCGACCCGGGAGTGCCAGCCTGGCGGGTGTCGACGAGGTGCTGAAGCGCGCGGTGGATGACGGCCATGTGCCCGGTGTCGTCGCGGCAATCGCGAGAGGCAACACCACCCATGTCGCTGTCGCCGGTGTCGCCGAGATCGGCGGTGCACCGATGGGCCGAGGCACGCAGTTCAGGATCTCCTCGATGACCAAGCCGATGACTGCAGCCGCTGTCCTGTCACTCGTCGACGAAGGCCTGCTCGAACTCGACGGGTCGATCGAGGAATGGTTGCCCGAACTCGCCGATCGGCGGGTGCTCCGCCGTCCAGACGGGCCGCTCGACGACACCGTCCCGGCACTCCGGCCGATCACCGTGCGCGACCTGCTCACGTTCACGTGGGGATTCGGTATGCAAGGCGCCATGTTCATGGCAGCCGAGCCCTGGCCGATCATGACCGCAACGCTCGAACGGCCACTCGCGACGTTCGGACCGCCCCAACCGGCGGTCCCACCCGAGACGGATGTCTGGTTGGCGCGTCTCGCGGAACTGCCGCTGCTCGCCCAACCGGGAGATCGATGGCTGTACAACACGGGCTCGCAGGTGCTCGGTGTCCTGGCCGCGCGTGCGACGGGTGAGCCGTTCGAGAAGGTGCTTCGTGAACGAGTGCTGCTCCCACTCGGCATGCATGACACGGGATTCCACTCGGTCGACACGACTCGGCTGGCAGCGGCCTACGAGAACCGTGGTGGCTCACTCGAGCTGAGCGACCCGCCGAACGGTGGGTGGTCGCGCCCGCCGGCGTTCCCCGACGGCGCCGCCGGCCTCGTGTCCACCGTTGACGACCTCGTCGCATTCGGCGAGATGTTGTTGCACAGAGGGAACCCGGTACTTTCCGCCGAGGCAGTGACAGAAATGACCCGCGATCAGCTCACGCCCGGACAGCGCGCGAACGTCTGGCCCGGCTTCGACCTTCTCGACGGACGAGGCTGGGGCTACGGCGTGTCGGTCTTCGACGACGGCCACTACGGCTGGGAGGGCGGGCTCGGAACGGCCTGGTCGAACGTGCCCACCGAGGATCTCGTCGTCGTCGTCCTCACTCAATGCGCCGCAGACCACGCCGGCATGCCAGCAGTGTGTGGCGACGTGCTCACGGCAGTGCGCAACGCAGGCTGACCACCAGGTTCGAGCACGCGTCTCGGGTGCACGCCGTCGACATACCCGATGAACGGCGGCATGATGCTGTAGCCGAGCAGCTCCTGCACGCGCTCGGGCAACCCCGCAACGACGCCGCCCGGGATGGCGAGCGACATGTTCTCGATCTGGCGCATCCATGGCGCGCAGTACTGCGGCGTGATCGCGAGGCGGATGCCATCGCTACGGTTCGCGCCGCCCCGGTGATAGGTCGTGCCGAGGAACACGAGGACAGACCCGGCGCGCATCTCGATCGACCGAATACGTGGATCGTCGGCGGCTGGAACGGGGCCGTTGCCGAAGCGGTGGCTACCGGGGAGCACTTCGGTGGCGCCGTTGGTTGCCGTGAAGTCGTCGATCGCCCAGATGGCCGACACCCCGAAGGGCTGGCGCGGCCGGAGCACGCCGCAGTAGCCATCGTCAGGGTGCAGACCCTGCGCCGTCTCGCCCGGATGCACGTTGATCGCGATGTTCGCCGACAGCAAGCACGGCTGCGCGAGGTAGTGATCGACGAGCGCGAGTACCGCCGGGTGG
>JAYTRT010000002.1:0-2527 GCA_043746045.1 Actinomycetota bacterium
GGTACATCGCCTCGTTCGAAGGCCAGCAACCGGCCGTCGGCTGCCCTGACGACGATGACGACACCAGCGCGGAAATGTGGCGATGCCATGACGGCCAACCCTATGCCTTGGGTGGCAGCGTTCGGATTCCGAGTTCGACGAGTTGCTTGGGGGCAGGTGGCGTGGGGGCGCCCGTCATCAGGTCGGATCCGCTCTGTGTCTTCGGGAACGCAATGACCTCACGGATGTTCTCTTCGCCGGCCAGGATCGCGACGAGACGATCGATACCGAACGCGAAACCACCGTGCGGTGGGGCACCGTACTCGAACGGACGGAGGAAGAACCCGAACTTCTTGTCGGCCTCTTCGTCACTGATGCCGAGCGCGTTGAACACCCGTCGCTGCAAATCGCTCTCGTGGATCCGGATCGAGCCCGATCCGAGCTCCCAGCCGTTGAGGACCAGGTCGTAGGCCAGGGCGCGAACCGACATCGGGTCGGTCTCGAACTTGTCGAGGTCGTCGGGATGTGGGCGGCAAAAGGGGTGATGGCCGGGCTTGGGTTTGCCGGTTTCCTTGTCGATCCCGACGAACAGCGGGAACTCGGTGACCCAGACGTACCGGTACGGTCCCTGCCACACGGGAGGCCGGCCGAGGTCGTTGCGCAGCTGCCCGAGCACCTCGCACGTGATCTCCCATTCGTCGGCCACGATCAGGATCAGGTCACCGGGCATCGCCGCGAAGCGGTCGATCAGTGCCGCCTGTTCGTCGGCACCGAGGAACTTTGCGACCGGCGATTCGAGCGCGCCCTCGGCGTTGACCTTCAGCCAGACGAGACCCTTGGCCCCCATCTTCTTGGCCTTGTCGGTCAGGCCATCGAGCTTGTTGCGTCCCATTTCCTCGGCCTTGCCCGAGGCGTTGATGCCCTTGATCGTCGTTGCGCTGGCGAACGCCTTGAACTCGGTGGTCGCGAACACATCGGTCAGGTCGACGAGCGTCATCCCGAAGCGGAGGTCGGGCTTGTCGACTCCGTAGGTCTCCATCGCGTCGCGCCAGGTGATTCGTTCGATGGCCGGTGGCGTGACCCCGGTGACGGCGAAGGCGGCGGCCTCCACCGCTTTGCTGATCGCCTCGAGCACATCGTCCTGGCTGACGAAGCTCATCTCGGCGTCGAGTTGCATGAATTCGTATTGACGGTCGGCGCGCAGATCCTCGTCGCGCAGACAGCGCGCGATCTGGTAGTAGCGGTCGATGCCGGCCACCATCAGCAACTGCTTGAACAGTTGCGGGCTCTGCGGCAAGGCGTAGAACGAACCTGGCTCCTTGCGGCTCGGGACCAGGAACTCGCGTGCACCCTCCGGCGTGGACGGGACGAGCATCGGTGTTTCGACTTCGACGAATTCCTGGGCCTCCATCGCGGCGCGGATCGCAGAGTTGACCTTGGCCCGGACGCGCAGGTTGCGCTGCATCCGCTCTCGGCGGATGTCGAGATAGCGATGCGTGAGGCGGGTGTTCTCGTCGACCTTGTCGGCGCGTGCGTCGATCGGGAACGGGGGTGGCTCGGCCGTGCGCAACACTTCGACCACGCATTCGCCGAGCTCGATCTCGCCGGTCGGCAGGTTGGCGTTGACCGTTCCCTCGAGGCGGGCGCGAACGACTCCGGTGACGCGTACGACGTACTCGCTGCGCACATCGACGTCGTTGTTCACGACACACTGCACGACGCCCGTGTGATCGCGCACGTCGACGAACGCGAGCTGATTGCCGTGTTCACGACGGCTGGCCACCCAGCCGCAGACGCTGACCGTCTTGTCGATGTCGGCGAACCGAAGTTCGCCGTTCATGTGGGTCCGCATGCTTGTCGCATTCATCCGTCTGCCTCTTTCATCTCAGTTCGTTGATCGCCCCGTGACGGCTGCGCAGCCTGATCGGCTGCCTGGATCAGGGCCAGGCCGACTTCGGAGATCAGCGACTGGCGGGGAACCTCGCGCTGGCGGTTGACGTCGATCTCGCCGCGCAACGGCCGGACCACAGCCGTACCGGCCTCGATCTCGTTGCTGCCGATGATGACGGCAACCAGCGCGCCGCTGCGGTCCGCTGCTTTCATCTGGCTCTTCATGCTGCGGTTCTCGAACGCGCGGTCGGTGCGCATCCCGGCGTCGCGCAGTTCGGCAGTGATGCGCGCTGCCTGACGGCCACCGGCAGTGTCGACGACGAACACCTCGACGTCTCGATTCGGTGGCGGAAAGACTCCTTCGTCGTCACAGGCGAGCAGGGTCCTGTCGAGACCGAGGGCGAATCCGACACCGTGCGTGGGTGGACCGCCCAGTGACTCGACGAGCCCGTCGTAACGGCCGCCGCCGCCCAGCGCATTCTGGGCCGAGTCGAGCGTGCCACCGACGAATTCGAAGGTGGTTCGACGGTAGTAGTCGAGCCCACGGACCAACGTGTTGTCCACCGTAAAAGGAATGTTGACGTCCGTCAGGCCCTGCTGGACGGTCGCGAAGTGCTCGGCCGCCGCTGGGCTGTAGAAGTCGGCGATGCGCGGCGCA
>JAYTRT010000003.1:0-2524 GCA_043746045.1 Actinomycetota bacterium
TTGCCGAGAAGTTGAGCACGCTCGACATGGATTCCGACGATCCGATGCAGGCCCTGCAGCGCACGCTCGGCGACCCGGAAATCCTGCTCGGTGCGGTTCGCAGCCCCGCTCAGGAGGCGATGCAACCGCGCCTCGACGCCGCGATGGCAGCCATCATCGGTTACGTCGATCATGTCGTCGATGCGGTGACGACACGACTGATCGGCGGCGATGCCCAGCGGATCAGCGAAGCCGTTCGTCGACGCCGGATCGAGACATCCCCCGACGACGTTTTCGTCGAACGGCTGCTCGGCCTGCACCTCACCCGCCAGCAGGTCGAGCGCGGTCGGGCCTTCGTCAGCGGCGTCGTCGAGCGGGGCGGCAACGCAGCGATCAACAAGCTCTTGGAACTGCCTGACTCGCTCCCGACGCCTGCCGAGATCGACGCTCCCGGGTTGTGGATGGCCCGGCTCGAGATCGATGGCGACCAGCAGCAGCCATCACCGTCTTCACCTTCACCGTCGCCAGACGAGAGCTGATCGAAGGCGTCACGGCACGAAGGATTGCATCAGCGCGACGGGCACGCCGGGGTTGTCGTCGGTCATGCCCATCGCGGTCGCAAGGGTGTCGGTCGGCGCGACGACGCTGCCGCCACCGCATGCCGCCATCGTCGGTCCACACCCGAGGAGCAGCAGCGCCAGTCCTGCCGTCACTTGCCGGCGTCCTCCGGACCCACATCGCCGAACCGTCATCGGACCCTCCAAGTCTTCGTTGGTTGCCGCGATTCTCCTCGCCGATCATGACAGCGGGACGTCTCGATGGCCAACGTCCGGCGAACGTCCGGCCAACAGTTCGGATGGCCGCAGCGCGACATCGATCACCTGGGCGAACGGTCGACGAACGGCCGCACAACCGAATCTGTCAGTTGCGCTTACGGGTCGGATCTCGCAACGGTGCGCCCCGCAACGCGCGACTGACGGGGTCGTTCGGAAGGCCTTGGCCCTCGGACCGTGTCGACGCTTTCGGCGGTGGTAGCGGGCGTTGCCTCGCCGACGACTCGTCGCCGATCTGCGGTGGTCGGTCGAAGCCCTCGGTCGGGGTGGAACCGTCGCGCCGCAACTTGCGTCGCTCCACTTCGGCCGCCAGCTGACGTCTGACCCGCTTGCTGAACGGCTCGGGGATGCCCTTGCCGGCTTCGACCCGTTTGGTTCCGACGATGTAGGAGACCACCGCGAAAAGGGCGATCAGACCAACGATCGAGAAACCGATCGGACCGTCCTTCTCGCTGACGGGGTTGTAGATCACGGGGATGATTCCGCCGATCACCCATGCCAGTTGGAACTTGGTCTCGAACTGCGCGAACGCCCGTCCCTGGTTCGCGTCAGGGGCGTCACGCTGCACGATCGAATCGAAGGCGAGGCGTCCGATCGCGGCGGAGAAGTTGACGGTCAGGGCGAGCAGGATTCCTGCGGGAACGCCACCGACGAACGCTGCACCGATACCCGCTGCCGCGCAGAGACCGAGCGCTGCCGTGAACATCAGTTCCTCGTGCAGGCTCTTGCGCAACAGGGGAGCGATGGCGTTGCCCATCATCACGCCGACGGTCACCATCGCAATCCCCAGACCGACGAGCAGCGAGCCGGCTGCTTTGGTCTTCAGCCAGAACGCGAGCAGGAAGAAGCAGAACCCGGAAGAGGCCCGCAGAAGGGCCATCGCACTGGTCGCGAGGATGATCCCAGCTGACTTCAGTTCGACCTTCTCCTCCAGGCTGGCCTTCTTCGCGGCGACGACCTCGCTCGGGAGCTTCGTCGCGAACACGAAGGCGATGACGAAGAGGATCGCTCCTGCGCACAACGCCCCCTCGACGCCGAACAGCAGCTTGCCGATGCCGGCAATGGCAGCTCCGACGAAGCCGAAGACTCCCGAGATCAGACCGAGTTTCGAGTTGGCCTCCACCAGGTCTGCCTCGTTGCGGACAACAGACGGCACGAGCGCCGACTTGGAGATGCCCTGCGTCTTCTGCAGGACCAGCGCCGCAAACGCAATCGGATAGAGCAGCAGGATGTAGTTGACCTCGAGGGCCATCAGCAGCATCGTCAGGGCACGGGCGAGAGCGATGATCTGCATCAGCAGACGTCGCCCCCCCGCCATCCTGTCGATCGCCGGGCCGATCAACGGGGCGACGACGAGGAATGGGACGAAGGTGACCAAGAGGAACAACAGCACGCGTGGCCGGGCCTGCGTCGGGCTCAGCCCGACGAACACCGTGAGGGCGAGGGCGAGCGCCAGGCACCCGTCGCCGGCGGCGCTGACGGCCTGCACGCGTGCCAGACGAGTGAATGCCGAGATGCGTACGGGCGGTGCCGCAGGGCGTGGTCGGCGTGAGCCGGGTTGCGTTCGAGCGGTCGCTCGGCCCCTCGGTGCTGGCCCGGAGGAACGATCAGCGGACCGGTTGTTCGGCAGTGTTTCGTCGTCAGGATCGACGCGTTGGCGTGGCGCGCGCGGCGGTTCGACCGGTCGTCGGTTCTGCGCTGGATACCGCACC
>JAYTRT010000004.1:0-2523 GCA_043746045.1 Actinomycetota bacterium
AGGTCGTACCGAGCATGGATGAACAGCACCGGCATCGCCAGCCGACCGTTTCCGACGGACCGGCTCGCGTACTGGGCATTGAGCTCGTCGTTGAGATACCACGATCCGGGACCGGCGAAACCGTTGCGGGAGAGGCCTTCGACGTAGACGTCGAACGATGCGCGATCCAGGACATCGGAGTCGATCGGTAGGTCGGGCGCCTCGTTCGCTGACCCGAACCATCCATTGCGAATGCGAGTGAATGCAAGCGCGGCGGGTTGCCCGACGGCGTCGGGATTGCTCCGCCGGAACAAGGCCTTGACGGTGTTCTCGACGTTCGCCTCGAACGTCTGGTGAGCGCGTTCGAACTGCTCTCGGTAGTACAGGAAGTACTCCCATTGGCCGGCCGGGAACTGATCTGCCGGATAGATGTCGCGGTCGACGAGTGCGACGAGGTTGTCGAGTGTGAAGCCGTCCGGGAAATATGGCACGCACAAGCTCGCGACGGCGTCGGTGACACCGGGATGATGACTGGCGATCGACCACACCACGGGGCTACCCCAGTCGTGCCCGATCCAGATCGCAGACGTCCGGCCGAGATGATCGAGTAGTTCGAGCATGTCGCCGACGATTTCCTGCAAGGCATAGTCGCGAGGTTCGGTGTGGAGTTCGGAGTTGCCGTAGCCGCGCATGTCGGGTGCGACGACGAGGTATCCGAGTTCGGCGATACGGGTGATCTGGTGACGCCAGCTGATGGCGCGCTCCGGCCAGCCGTGGACCAGGACGACGAGCGGATCGCTCTCGGCCCCTGCTCGCAGATACGCAGTTCGATGTCTCGTCGAGTCGACGGTGTGCTCGGTGATCGCAACCATCGTGCAATGTTGCTGGAACAGCGAGGTATCGGCGTCATCGGCAAGGAACTAGGGATTTCATCGGTGGCGCAGACTGGATCGTCCGCCGATGATGGTGCCCATGTCACTCCATAGCCGTCCAACCCTTCGTCCGTTGATGTTGGTCGGCGTCATCGCCGTGTTCACGTCGTGCGGAAGCGACAAGGCAACGACTGCTGCGACCTCGGTTACCGTGACCGCGCCCGGTCCAGCGGCGACTGCGCCGACGACGGCGCCGCCGACCACCGCCGTACTGGCGACCGTGCCCGCAACCGAACCGCGGACGACCGAACCGCGGACGACCGAACCGCGGACATCCGATCCGACGACATCCGAACCGACGACATCCGAACCGACGACATCCGATCCGACGACATCCGATCCGACGACACCTGGCGCTGTGACGACAACTGTGGTGCGCACGACCGCAGTGTCGACGACTGGCGCAACGAGCGTGCCGACAACCGGTCGGACAGGCGGCGGTTGGGCGATCCACGACGCCATCGCAAGCCAGCAGAGCGGCGCGATCACCAAGTACGACGCCGTCAGCTGTACGTCCTTGTCCGGACCGTGGCATGTCGTTGCGAGCTTCACCGTCGACGGCAACCTGACCCAGAACGTCTTCTACGACGTCGTGATCGCATCGAATGGAACGGGCACGCTGACCGGCGAGGAACACTCGACGTGGTCCAACGGAGAGACGGTGGACGGTACGAACACAGGCAGCGCACAACTGACTGGCTCGGATCCAGATGCGATGTTGGTCCTCGATTATGACTCGGTGGTCGTCATCGTCGATCCGAAGACGGGTACCGATACGCAGACAGATCATCACAACAAACCGCTCAAGGTCATTCCTGCTACGGGCACAGAATGTGCGTGACCGGCGCAGCAGGTGTCGAACCCTCGCTACGGTGAGGAATCGACGCAGCCCCGCGAGCCGAACAACGTGACGTCTCCGCGGCGTGGCTCGACGCGCTCGAGCTTGCGTGTGCGATCGTTGCACTCGACCTGACTGGCGAGATACGGATCGTCTCGGCCGTGCTCGCCGACGCTGGGATCGATCCCTCGATGTTGATCGAAATGGAGCGGCTCGGGATGGTGTGTGTCACCGGAGACCGGTTCGAATACGCGAACGAAAATTATCGCGCCCGGGACGAATCGACGATTGCGCCTTCACAGCGACGGGCCATGCACGCCACCTTCGCGAGTGTGCTCGGTGAGCCGCGATATCGCGAGCAACGCGTCGAGCATCTCGCTGCAGCGGCGGTGGGTCCGAACCCCGACGTGTCGATCGCACTCGCATCGCTGGCCGACGAGGCAACGGCACGGGGGGATGCGGCCGCAGCCGGGCGACTGTTCGTCCGCGCCGGCGAATTCGCATCGGACGCCGAACTCCGAGCTCGTTACCTGCTGCTCGCGGGTGACGGCTTCTGGAACGCGGGGGATTACGAGGGCTCGCGCGATGCGTTCGACGCCGCGCTGATCGGATCGACCGACCCGGTGCTGCGCGCCGACATTGCGATGCAACTCGGTCAGCTGGACATGTATCAGCGCGGCCCGAGACACAGCCGAGATCTGTTTGCCGCGGCGGCAACCGCCGTCGAAGCCCACGACGCGGATCGCGCGGCGATGTTGTTGGTTCACGCAGCCA
>JAYTRT010000005.1:0-2521 GCA_043746045.1 Actinomycetota bacterium
GGTTCAAGGCGTAGCGTTCCGCCGCGGCCGCGTTGTCCTTCGATGGGGTGCCGTAGAACAGCTCGATCTGGTGCGGCCCATCCTTGACGCCGTGGCGCAGCACGTCGATGGTGCCGCGCTTGCTGACCTCGCCTTGCAGGCGGGCGAGGAACTTGCGCCGCGTCGGGCTGTCCTGGTCGAGGTCGAGCGCCTCGGCGATCCTGGGCTGCGTCTCCCGCAGGAACGTGCGGAGCTGCGCGAGGTCAACGCAATACTCGCGGTCGTAGTCGCCCGGGTCGCCGCCGATCCAGCCCGTGCCGTAGACGGCCGGGCGCTCGGCCACGCGATCCGCCGCCCCGACGCCCGGGTCGCAGGGATGGCCGGTCATCGCCGTACAGATCAGCCGTTCGAGGCCACGCTCGCTGGTGTCAGTCGTCATGTCTCGATCAAGTACCCATCAAGTACGGTCAACGCCTCAAGTCCTTGTCAAACCGGCTGATTCCAGCGCTTCCTCTTGAAGCAAGACGCCTTCTCATCAAGCACCCGTCAAGCAATGGCGGGCGCCCTAACGCTCGGTTCCTGCAAGAGTTGTGCCCTTCAGGATGCTCGCCAGCGGCCGTCAGGAGCCGTTCCATCAAGCAACACCCACTTGGCGTGACACCGGGGCCGCCCAGAACGGAAGGTAGCGCCGGATCCTTGTTCCGACTTCGGAATCCTGGACGACGATCAACCCCGACTCAACCGCCTCGTTGAGCAGACGTGACGCGGTGGCCGCGTTCTTCTCGTCGATCCCGAAGCGCTCGCGGATCGAGGTATTGGTCATCGGCTGACGAGTCACGAACCGCAAGCAAGCGTGCAAGTAGCACGCCCGCACCCGATCCGCCTTTTCCATATTCCTCAACGTGCGATGGCCGAAGAGGACGACGCGCATGGACTCGCCCGGCGTCTCGAACAGCGGCGCAGGGAGCTGGAACAGCTCGATCTGGAACACGACCTTGTCGATACCGCTACCGCGCTCTTCGCAGATGCCGAACCGTCGCATGAGCGAAGCAACCTTCTCGTTGCGCGAACGTGGCGGCTGATCGAGCAGGCGATCGGTAGGAACCAACGATTGCCCGGGGTTAGTGATCTCCATGCGGTCGTCGAACACCTCGATCATCGGCCCAGCACCCGTGACCCCGAAGTCCTGGTGGATGAGCGCATTCGCGACGACTTCGCGCACGACGAGCGGTGGGAACATCGGAACGCTCTTGCGCAGCGCCTGCTCGATCACCTCGTTCGTCGGCAGCACCGCGATGACGCTCTGCATGAGCGCCTCGAATCCCGTTGCGTAGCCGGAGGCAACGGTCTGCTCCTTCGTCGTGAGGATGCGTCCCTTCCCGGCGTACTGGACGATGCGCACGACCTTCCGTCGGAGGCCATCGAACTGCAACAGGTCCTTGGCAAACAGGACTGCTCCAAGGTTGGTGATGCTCCACGAGCCACCCTCGGACCGCTGTACGAGTCCATCGGCTTCCAACGCAGCGAGGGTTCCCGCCCGATCAGACGGAAGTGGAACCCGCAAAAGGTCGAAGTAGGACGGAAACGCCAGCCGTTGAAGGACGTCGTCGCCGGTCAGTCGCTGCGCTGCCATCCCGTCCTCGAAGGCTGTCGTCGTGAACCGCTGCCAGAGTGCGCGCTCCTTCTCGGGATGGTCCTTGAGCTTCTTCTTGTACGACCCGACCCGAATGTACTCATCGCCGGAGAACCGCACAGGTTGGTGTGGTGCGCTGTCGATCTCCAGGACGACGACTCGCACGCCTCCCACCTCGCCGGTGTGGAACCGGAATGGCACCTGTGGTTGGAGCAACCGCGTGAGCCAGTTCTCCAGATCTTCGTTGCCCTCCTTTGCCGTCGCGGGCTCGAAGGTGGTGCCGACCACCTTCCTCGTGCCGTCCTCGACGCCCCACACGACGTAGGCCCGAGGCTTGTCGAGAAGCGTCGCCGAGTTCGCCAGCGCCGAGATGTACTCGCCGATCGCCTGCGCCTCCGCGTCGTTCACCTTGAACTCGACCCACTCGGTCTCTCGCGGCAACGCGCACAGCTCGCGCACGAGGCTGACGAGATAGTCGGCGGGCCGGTCGCTGTTCACGCCTCGGCCTCCTCGGGAACCGCGTCGAGGTCGTCGGCGGGCGCCTCCTCGGCGTCGGTTATCGCGTCCGTCTCGTCGAGCGGCGCCGGCTCCTCGGCCTCCTGGGGCAGATGCGCTGCCGCCTCGCTCACGTCGAGCTTTCCGGTGACGACGTCGGCGATCAGGCGGGTGCGGTATTCGCGGAGGAGGGAGACTTCGCGCTGGGCGCGGTCGATGATGGCGTTCAGGTCGCGCGTGCTCGCTTCGATCTGTTGCACGATCAGTCGTTGCTCACGGGCAGGAGGTAGTGGGGCTCCTCTGGAACCGATTCGGTCAACATTGAGGTTGCCCTGCGTATTGACTGGTGCTTCGCGAAGCAACTCGGGCTTCATCGCGCGAAACACGTAGTAGAGGTAGTCGCGCTCGACACCG
>JAYTRT010000006.1:0-7939 GCA_043746045.1 Actinomycetota bacterium
TTGTCGTCAGCGGGCTCGATGACACCGTCGTACGCCTGCTCGACGGTGTCGTCGGCATCGGTCATCGTCTGCCGATCCCGCCGACCTTCTCCTCGGTGAGCTCCGTCGCCCACGGAATCGCTTCGAGCCGTTCGCGTGGAATGGGCTTCATCGAGACGACCGAGTAGCCGTAACTACCGATCTCGAGCCGGCGCAACGCTCCGTCGATCTCCTCGATGTCCTGGCGGGCCCGCGCAGACAGGAACAGATCGCGTTCACGCTCGACCACCATCGTGTCGCCTTCGCCCGATTCGTCGTCGAACTGGACATCGCCCATTTCTTCGTCGATCAGGGAATTGGCTTCGTCCTCGAGCCGAACTGCCTGTCCCGTCAACGAGATCCGGGCTTCGAGGAGCAGCTTGTGCTGCGCCGTGAGGAACTTGGCGTCGAAATCCTTGGTGTACTTGAGACCCTCTTTCGTCTCACCCTTGACAGGCGGGAGCGTGGCGGGCGCAGGGGCGGGAGCCTTCTTGGCAGCCACGGCGGCCCGTCTCGGCTCGGCTGCAACAGCAGGAGCCGTTGGTGCAACGGTGACCGATGCCGCAGCTGATGTGGTGGCGGTTGGCTTGGCGGGAGCTTTCGTGCTCGGCTTGGCGGGGGCGGCCTTCACTGATTCCTTCACTGATTCCTTCGATTTCTGGGGGGTTGCTCTGGCCGGGGGGGCCTTCGCTGGAGATGCTTTCGAGGCCGCTGCGCGCGCGGCAGGTGCCGTTGGGACTGCTTTGGTCGCCGGTGCGACGGCCGTCTTGGCAGCCGGTCTCGGCGCGGCTTTCACCGCGAGAGACGGCTTGCTGGCCGCGACGGCCGCTTTCTTGGCCGGAGCGACAGCTTTTTTGACCATGAGGCCCTCCCGATGGATCGAACTTGCGGAGCGTAGACCTTCGACGGCTGTTCCCCAACGATTCCCTCATGATTCCCGTCAGTTTCAACCGCGTTCGACCAGGATGCCGACGCGTTCACCGTCCAGTTCGTCGCCGACACCGTCCGCGGATGCTTCTGCGGGCTGATCGGGTCCGTTTCGCCACACGACCGAGGTGGACAGCGTTTCACCGGCGACGAAATCGAGATGCGGCTGGAGTAGGTCGTGGAGTCGGCTCGAGGCAGTCAACGTCAACGTGATCCGGTCGCCCACGTCGAGACCTGCAGTGCGCCTGGCCTGTTGAACAAGCCGGACAAGGTCGCGGGCGACTCCCTCGGCTTCCAATTCCGGCGTCAGCGCGCAGTCGAGAACGACCACGCCCTTGCCGTCGCCGAGAGCCGAACTGGCTCCACCCTCGCTGGCCACCAGCTTGAGCGAGTACTCGCCCTCCTCCAGCGTGAAGCCGCCGGCGACGACGACATCGCCTTGCCTGTGCCAGTCTCCCGCCTTGACAGCCTTGATCACCTGCTGTGTCTGACCACCGAGTCGCGGACCGAGTGCAGCGGGGACGACCTGGAGCACGCTGGTCGCGACCGAACCGACATCGTCGGTGAGCACGACCTGCTTGACGTTGACCTCATCGGCGATCAGGTCGGTGAACGACTGCAGATCCGACGACCCGGGGCCGGCGACCGTGAGGGTGGCCAACGGCTGGCGAACCCGTCGGCCGTTGGCCTTGCGTACGCTCGACGCAGCTGAGCAGACATCGCGCACCCGGTCCATGACGGCGACCAGTTCCGGATCGGCCGGGATGCGGCTCGCGTCCGGCCAATCCATCAGATGGACGCTTCGTTCACCGGACAGGTCGCGGTACACCGCATCGCTGATCAGCGGCAGCAATGGTGCGACCGTTTCGCACAGGACCGCCAGCACCGTGTGCAAGGTGTCGAGCGCATTCTGCTCGCCCGCCCAGAAGCGGTCCCTGCTACGGCGGATGTACCAGTTCGTCAATGCGTCGAGGAACGTTCTGACCTCGGAACAGGCGAGGTAGATGTCGTACGCGTCCATATCGGCGGTGACGCGGTCGACGAGTTCGCGGGTCTTTGCGAGGATGTAGCGGTCCAACACGTTGGTCGACGAGGTGTCGAACGTGCCGACCTTTCCTTCCGCGTTCGCATACAGGGTCAGGAAGTACCAGCTGTTCCAGAGCGGCAGGATCACCTGACGAACCGTTTCGCGCATGCCGGTCTCGGTGACCGGCGAGTCACCGCCGCGCAGGATCGCCGATGACAGCAGTGACCAGCGCATCGCGTCCGCTCCGTAGGTGTCGAAGACCTTCCACGGATCCGGGTAGTTGCGCAGGCTCTTGGACATCTTCTGGTTGTCGTCGCCGAGCAGGATGCCATGGCTGACGCAGTTCCTGAACGCCGGTCGATCGAACAGAGCCGTGGCCAGCACGTGCAAGGTGTAGAACCAGCCGCGGGTCTGGTTGATGTACTCGACGATGAAGTCACCGGGGTAATGACTCTCGAACCAGTCCCTGTTCTCGAACGGGTAATGGACCTGGGCGAACGGCATCGAGCCGCTCTCGAACCAGCAGTCGAGCACCTCGGGGACGCGACGCATCATCGACCGACCCGACGGGTCGTCGGGGTTGGGACGGACCAGGTCGTCGACGTCGGGACGATGGAGGTCGGTGACCGTTCGACCGAAGTCCCGTTCGAGTTCGGCCAGACTTCCGTAGACGTCGAGACGAGGGAAATCAGGGTTGTCGCTCTTCCAGACGGGGATCGGAGATCCCCAGAACCGGTTTCGACTGATGCTCCAGTCGCGGGCGTTGGCCAGCCATTTGCCGAACGAGCCGTCTTTGACGTGGCCGGGAACCCAATGGATCTGCTGGTTGAGTTCCACCATCCGGTCACGGATCTTGGTGACTTCGACGAACCACGAGGAGATCGCTCTGTAGACGAGCGGCTGAGCGCACCGCCAGCAGTGTGGATAGCTGTGGTCGTACGTCTCGTGACGGACCACTGTGCAGCCGGGGCTTCCGGCGGCACCTCGATCTTTCAATTCGCGGATGACGAGCGGGTTGGCATCGAACACGTGCGTTCCCGCCCATGGCGTGACCTCGACGGTGTATCGACCGTGCTCGTCCATCGGACAGATCGTCGGGATTCCAACGGCGTTGCACGCCAACTGATCGTCTTCGCCGAACCCGGGGGCCATGTGCACGACGCCGGTCCCGTCCTCGGTGGTGACGAAGTCGGCCGCCAGCACGCGAAAGGCATTCGGCGTGTCGGCAAAGAAGTCGAAGAGCGGCGTATAGGTGCGTCCGACCAGATCGGCACCGGCCAGTGTGCCGACCCGAGTCATTCCTTCGAGCTCGCGTTCGTAGTGCTCGAGACGCGACTCGGCGAGGATGTGACGCACCCCACCTGCGTCCTGCAGCACGGCGTAGTCGATCGTTGGACCGACGGCCAACGCAAGGTTTGCCGGGAGGGTCCACGGCGTCGTGGTCCAGGCCAGGATTCTCTCGCCGGTGGAGAGCTCGAAGGCGACCGTCAGTGCTGGATCCTGACGATCCTTGTACACGTCGTCCATCCGCGTCTCGGTGTTGCTCAACGGCGTTTCGCATCGCCAGCAATAGGCCAAGACCTTGAAACCCTCATAGATCAGACCTTTGTCGTGCAGGGTCTTGAACGCCCACATGACACTCTCCATGTAGGTGAGGTCGAGGGTCTTGTAGTCGTTGCCGAAATCGACCCAACGCGCTTGCCGTCCGACATATCGTTCCCATTCGCTGGTGTACCGCAGCACACTGGTCCGGCAGACGTCGTTGAACCTGGCGATCCCGAACGCAGTGATCTCCGGGTGGCCACTGATGCCGAGCTCCTTCTCAGCCTCGACCTCAGCAGGAAGTCCATGGCAGTCCCACCCGAAGCGGCGATCGACACGCCGGCCGCGCATCGTCTGGTAACGCGGCACCGCATCTTTGACGTAGCCCGTGAGCAGGTGACCGTAGTGAGGCAATCCGTTGGCGAACGGAGGGCCGTCGTAGAAAACGTACTCGTTGTCGGAGAGACCGGGAGCTGTTCCGGCGGGCCGCGCCGCGATGCTGGCCGCAAACGTCTTGTCCGCCTCCCAGAACGCCTGGATCCGCTCTTCGATCTGCGCCAGATTGGGTTGCGGTTCGACGGTGGGATACGACACGGATGTTCTCCTGTTCGACGTGCTCCACGGACACACCCGTGGAGGCGTTGGCCCAGGGACGAGCCGGAGCCCGCGGTACCACCCTGCTTACCGACGGCCGCAGCCGCTGGTCACTCGTCTTCGCCGGCGTTGACGGGCCGAACCCGTTCGGTTCTACTGATGCACCGGACCGAAATCCGACCCACGTTCTTCCGAAGACTCAGAGGTGATGACCTCGTCGGTGTCGTTGTCAAAACCCTATCAGCGCGAATCGTCAGCGCGAATCGTCAGCGCTGATCGTTGCGGCCGATGGTGAACAGATCGTTGTTGGTGCGCGGCGCCTCTGGCAACGAGGGCGAGCCGACGGGCGGGGTGATGTCGACCGGGAGCTCGTCGCCCGACCGGGTGCCTGCGCTTGCCGCCGTAAGGGCGCCGGTACTGATGGTTGAGGAGGTGGATGACGTGGAGGACAGCTCAGCGGGCGTCGGCGGCGGGCCCGGGTGCGCGGCCGTTGTCTCGGTCGTCGGCTCCACGCGAGGAATCGCCTGCGTCGGATCGAGCGACTCGCCGAGGTCGTTGCGCTCGGTGTCGGTGACGGCCGACATCAACGGCCGACGCACATCTGCCAAACCGCCGGTCGGGCTGTCGACAATGGTGCTCAACGACGCCGCAACGTCGCGCAAGCGGTTGCGATGACCAATGACGTGGTGCTCGAGATGCTCGACGTCACTGAGCAGGAATTCGCGCCTGGCCAGCAGTGATTGGACTTCGCTGTCGATCTGAACCCGCTGATCCTCGGACGCGCGGCGGGCCTCCGCCTTTGCCTCCTCGACCAGCCGCCCCTGCGTCTGTTTGGCCTCCTCGAGAGTACGCCGAGCGTCCGCTGCCGCGTCCTCGCGGATCTTCTTGGCCTCGGCGTTGGCCTCGGCGATTGCCGTGTCGGCGGTGCGCTGGGCGAGCAACAACGTCCGGCTGATCGTGTGCGCCTCGTCGGAGCCCGTGTCCGGTTCCGCCAGAACGGGCGCAGCGGTCGGCGCCACAGGGGTGGCGACCGGCGCCGGGGCCGACTGCGCGCCGGGCTGAGCGACGAGCTCCTGAAGACGGGCAACGGCGGCCCTGGCCCGAGCCTCCATCGCTGCGGCCTGGGTCTGGGTTGCCTCGATGGACGTGGCCAGACGAGCCAGATAGGCCTTCACCTCGCCAGGGTCGTACCCCTTCTTGACGGTGGTGAACGTGGTGGAGGCGACTGATTGTGGACTCAATTCCATGACAGTGGATGCTACGCCGATCGACGACCCGGTACCGAACGGCGAACCAGTTGCTCTGGCGGACGCCCGAGCGCGCCGTGGATCAGTCGTCGTGACCGTTGTTCATCCGGTTGAGGGGCTTGAGCAGATACACACCGCTGGCGACTTTCTCCATGCTTCCGTTGAGCCCATAGCAGATGCCGCTGGCAAAATCGATCAACCGTCGGGACACATCCCGGTCGGTGTTCTCGAGGTTCATGATGACGGGGAAACCCTCTTTGAAACGATCGGCGATTTCCTGCGCCTGATCGAATCGGCGCGGCTTGACGGTGGCTGGTTCGCCCCCACCCGCGGGCAAGGTGCGCACGTTCGGAGTCGACGGTTTCGGGTTCGTCGGGCGTGGCTGCACCGACGAATCGTCGTTGGGCTGCTGCGGTCGACGAGACACGGGCTCGTTGTTGTTGAGCGGAAAGCTCGGACGCGCGGACGCGGGACGCACCATCTCTTCCTCCGGTTCCTGGTAGGAAGTGCGACGCTGCACCTGATCGGGTTCGCGGGGTGTACGGGATGCACGCAGTGGACGCTCCGGTTCGGGCGCCATGTCGTAATCGTCGTATGCATCATCGGGGCCAAGACCCAAAAAGTCCATTGCCCGTTTCATGATTGACATCCGGTAAACCCTCCTGGCCTGAGGCTATCCGATCGGAGCGCGCGGTTGGGGACGCGCCCCGAACAGTGCGCTGCCGATACGGATATGTGTGGCTCCGCGGATGATGGCACTTTCATAATCTCCACTCATTCCCATCGAACAATTTTCGAGCCCCGAACGGTCGGCGAGGCACCGCACCTCCTCGAACGCATCTGCTGTACGAGTCGGGTCGGTCGACGTCGGACCGACCGTCATCAATCCGTCCACGACGAGTCCTGCTCGGCGACATTCTTCGACGAGCAGCGGTACTGCTTCGGGTCGGCAGCCGCCCTTACCGGCCTCGTCCGTCACATCCACTTGCACGAAAACCGTCGCATTCGGTGCTCGCCGTGCGATCTCGTTCACCAGAGATGATCGGTCAACCGTCTGCCAGACGTCGACGAACGCTGCGATCGAGCGAACCTTGTTGGTCTGCAATTGTCCGATGAAGTGGACGATCGGACGCGGAAAACCGACCGGACGCGACCTGATCTCGGTCATCTTCCGTTGCAGTTCCTGCGCGTAGTTCTCGCCGATGGTTGTACAGCCGGCGGCCAGGGCAGCGTCGATCGCTTCGACCCCAAACCCTTTCGTGACCGCGATGAGGTGCACGTCACGACCCGGAGACAACTCGAGGATCCGCTTCCTGATCGTGGCGACCGCCGCGGCGACAGCGGCCGGATCGACGAGTGTCTCACTCATCGCCGACGACCCGTTCATCGACCACTGATCTACTTCAGGAACGAAGGCACGTCGAAGTCGTCGTCGTCATCGAGTGGATCGGATGCGTCGGGTGCGAACAGATCCTTGATGGTCGAAGGGGACTTCGGTGCGTCGGGGCTCTTGGCGCTCGGGCGTCCGCCCGAGACTGACGGCGAGTCCCAACGATCGAAGCCCGCGGCGATGACCGTGACCTTCAATTCGTCGCCCATCTCGTCGTCGATGACGGTCCCGAAGATGATGTTCGCGTCCTGGTGAGCAACGGCATGGATGATCTCGGCCGCTGCGTTCATCTCGAACAGGCCCATGCTGGAAGGGCCGGTGATGTTCAGCAGGATGCCGCGCGCGCCGTCGATGGCTGCTTCCAGCAACGGACTGCTGATTGCCGCCCGCGCTGCGGTTTCGGCGCGATTCTCGCCACTGGCCTGGCCGATGCCCATCAATGCCGAGCCGGCATTCGACAGGATCATCCGCACGTCGGCGAAGTCCGTGTTGATCAGGCCCGGGGTGGTGATCAGGTTGGTGATACCGGAGACGCCCTGCAGCAAGACCTCGTCGGCCATCTTGAACGCATTCAGAACGCTGGTCTTTTCGTTGGCGACCGTGAGCAGGCGGTCGTTCGGGATGACGATCAGAGTGTCGACCTTCTCCTTCAGCTTGGTGACACCAGTGTCAGCCTGTACCGAACGTCGACGGCCCTCGAACGCGAACGGGCGGGTGACGACGCCGATGGTCAGGGCGCCCATCTTCTTGGCGATCTCGGCAATCACGGGCGCGGCGCCGGTTCCCGTGCCGCCACCCTCGCCGGCGGTGATGAACACCATGTCGGCACCCTTGATGACTTCTTCGATCTCTTCTCGGTGCGACTCGGCGGCGTTGCGCCCAACTTCGGGATCGCTGCCCGCGCCTAGGCCGCGCGTCAGATCACGCCCGATGTCGAGCTTGACGTCTGCGTCGCTCATCAGGAGCGCCTGCGCGTCGGTGTTGACGGCGATGAACTCGACCCCGCCGAGGCCCGCGTCGACCATGCGGTTGACGGCGTTCGCGCCGCCGCCGCCGACGCCGACGACCTTGATCACTGCGAGGTAGTTACCGGACTGATCTCTCATGTCAAAACCTGGCTCGACCTGAAGCTCGCGTTGAGCATCGGGGTCTGGACCATCCTTTCCGCGTGCAGGGTACGTCTCCTTGTCGGCA
>JAYTRT010000007.1:0-7929 GCA_043746045.1 Actinomycetota bacterium
GGCAGTCGCAGCTTGCCGTTGCGGCGTGCTTCGTCGAACGTGAACATGCCGTACATCGCAAAAGCGCCGTGGGCGAAGTTGATCACCCCGGAACCTCGATACACCACGACAAGGCCGCTGCCGAGCATCGCGTACAGCGCACCGATGCCCAGTCCGACCAGAAGAAAAAAGATCAGATCCTTCACCGACGACTCACTTGTCCCTCTCGCTGCTTCGGTTCGATGTGCTGTGTCAACTGCGAAACGCTGAAAGGGCTCCGGGGGCCGACTGGCCCCCGGAGCCCGTATAGGGGGTTCACGGCCCGGGCTTGATCACCGTTCCTGCCACCAGATCGATGCCAGAGAAGCGAGGAACGACCGGAACGAGCTGGGTGCCATCCCACTTGGTCGCGCTGACCTCGGAGTTGCAGACCGCCACGTAGGGTGCCGGTGCCTTCGAGCACGACAGCGGCGTCGAGCCGAACAAGTGCTGATCACTGGTATCGGCGTAGGCCTTGGCGACCGAGGCGGGCGTGAGCTGGCCGCCGTTGACGACGACCTCGCTGCTCAACTCCCAGAGCGACATCAGGCCGGTGAAGCCCTGTGTGGAGAAGCCCTTCGTCAGGGTCGCGGCGTCGATCCCGTGCTGGGCGCCCTTGGTCTGGTAGATCGTCGCCTCGAACTTGTCGCGGGCATCCGTGATCGTCTTCGGATCGTTGAGCAACGAACCCGACGGACCGACGAAATAGACCCCCTTGGCCAGGTCACCAGCGGCCTTCATCGCCTTGAAGTCGATGCACGAACCCGACATCACAAGTGGGATCGACTGCGGTGTCCAGCCGAGTCGCCCGAGACCATTGACGAGGTTCCAGCAATCGGCACCTTGAGCCGAGAAGATGATGGCGTTGGGCTTGAAGTCGAGGATCTGCGTCACCTCGGGCGTCACGTCCGGCGTGGCCGGCTTGATCGGGACACCGAGGTAAGTGAGGTCGGGGATGGTGCCGGCCGCAGCCGACGAGCCCTTGACCTTGCCGTTGAGCACGTCCATCGGCTTGGCCTCGAGGTCGTAGTAGCAGACCACGCCAGGAGGCGTGTCGGCCCACGGGATGCCGACCTTCTTGGCCTTCAGCTGGTCGGTCACGAACTTGACCAGGCCGGTGTGGGCACCGAGGCAACCACCGCCACCACCGATCGAGTAGACGCCCGGTGATGTGAAGTCGCCAACCGTGACCGGCGTGATCACGACGACCGGCGTCTTCGCCGCGGCGTAGATCGGGAACTGGTTGCCGAAGAAGTTGATGCTCGAGAACACCATGAATGGATTCTTCGTCAGCAGCTCGTTGGCGCAGCGCTGCGAGTCGTCCGGTGTGATGGTCTCCTTGCAGACCTCCAGCTTGATCGGCCGACCGGCCTTACCGTTCTGGATGTCGGCGCCGAGGCCGCCGAGCTCGTTGTTGATGTAGTCGACTGCAGCCTGTGCGGCGATCGAGAACTCGGGGAAGTCGCCGTTGGGGTCACCCTCCGGGTTCTGGAAGCCGATCACGATCGGGTCGCCTTGGGCCTTGAGCGGCTTCGTGCCCGCACAGGTGAGATCGGAGATGAACCGACCGGTGCCTTTCCCGGAGTTGGTGTCGACCGACGTGTCGATGGCCGGGCAGCCGGCCGTGCCGGTGCTGGCGCCACCGGTTGTCACGGTCGATCCCCCTCCGGTCGTGGCGGTGCCACCCGCCGTCGGTGCCGTCGAGCCCCCCGTCGTCACGGTGGCGCCACTCGTCACGCTGGCTCCACTCGTTGTGGCCGGCGCTGCGGTCGTGGCCGCAGCGGCTGTCGTTGTGGTCGCCCCGATGGTCGTCGTCGTGTCAGCGCTCTTGCTGCTGCTGCTGCACGCAGCCCCGACGAGCGCCAGAACACTCGCCACGATTGCCCCACGCACTACACGCGAACTGGATCGAACGGTCATAGACCTTCCCCCTCTTTCCCCCTCAGGAACGCCGACGGCTCCGCCGACCATGGCAGTCTGACAGGAGTGAACTGATCGGTCAATTACTTTTGTTGAATTTCCGGAGGAATCTCGCAAACCCAATCCCCACAAGGGATTCCTGGAACTACACGGCTGCTGGAGGAGTACGGTGTTGCTCTCGATAGTCCCCGAAGACCGCATCGCGATCACTCAGCGCGCCGCGCACTCCGCGTTGCGCGAACGACGCCAGATACTCACGCGAAGCGGGCTGGTGGAACCCGAGAGCCTGGATCTCGGCGGTGGCGCGAATGCCAGTGCGGATACCCATCGCCTCCATTGCGCGATGCGCTGATCGCTTGTTCAGCGCAAGCAGATCCGCGGGGATCTTGACCACACGCGCAGCCATGGCCAGCACCGCGTCGTCGAGGTCGTCGACGGCGAACGAGCGATTGGCAAAGCCGGCAGCGACCGCCTCGACGCCTGTCATCGAGTCACCCGTGAGCAACGCCTCCATGCCCCGCCTCAGACCCATCATCCACGTCTGCCACTGCATGTCCGGAGGCGACATCAAGCGCACCGGCGGGTAGCCGATCGCTGCGTCGTCGGCGACGTAGACGAGATCACATGCCGTCGCGAGCTCGGTCCCCCCGGCCAGGCAGAATCCATGCACCTGGGCGATGATCGGGGTCGCCATGTCCCACATCTCGAACCAGTTGTTGACGACGTGTCTCGACCACCATCCGTCCACCTTGGCGATCGAGCGCTCGACGTCGTGATTCGGTGCGCCGAGGTCGTAGCCGGCCGAGAAGCACGACCCTCCCCCGCGCACGATCATCGCCGACACAGACCGGTCGCGATCGCCCGCGCGGAGCGCTTCGAACAGAGCACTGCGCAGGTCGTCGTTCAAGGCGTTGCGCTTCTCGGGTCGGTTCAGCGTCAGCCGACGCACCAACGGAATCGGCTCATCGATGATCAACACATCGTTCACGGGATCTCCTGACTGTTGTCGATACTGTTCTCGATCGGTCGGACGCCGCGCTTGTCGACGACTGCATCACCGGTCGCACGCAGCTGACAGGCCAGGCGCTCGGCGTGGTCCTCGATGCCGTTGCGCCAGCGAACGCCGCGCAGACCGACAAGCTCGACCGCTGTCGGCGGGACCAGCCCGATGCCGTCGATCACCCGCACCACGCAGCGGTTGCACTGCGCGTTGCCATGGCAGATCGTCGGCCAGTAGTAGCCGACCCGAACAGCAGCAGCCATCAGCGTCTCCCCCGCCTCGAGAGCGAACACGACGCCGAGCGGCTCGAGACGGATGCGGCCCGTCAACGCACTCGGTCCCAGTAGGGCGCGCGGAGAGTGCGCTTGTTGAGCTTGCCCATCGAATTCCTCCCGAGGCTCTCGACGAACTCGACCGAGCGTGGGCATTTGTAGTGCGACAGGCGGTCCCGACAGAACGTCAGCAACTCTGCCGGGTCCGGCGGCGAAGACGGATCCATCGGTACGACGAGCGCCTTCAGCTCCTCGCCCATCTCCGCATGGGGAACCCCGATGCATCCGACGTCGGCAACAGCGTGGTGGCGTACCAGCACCTGCTCGGCCTCGGCCGGGTAGATGTTGACGCCGCCGGACACGACCATGTCGCTGAACCGGTCGGTGATGAACACGTAGCCGTCGTCGTCGACGAAGCCGATCTCGCCCAGCGTGAACACCCCGGGGGTGACGTGCGCTGCGGCGGTCTTGGCCGGATCGTTCGGGTAGATGATTCCCCGTCCGGTCGTGTCGCGGAAGTAGAGCCGGCCCTCGACATTGGCGGCAACTTCGATGTTGTCGTCATCGAGCACGATCGCCTCGAACGGTGGAACGGGCCGGCCGACGGAGCCTGGGTGCTCGAGCCACTCCTGGCTCGTGATCGAACACGTCGTGCCCACTTCGGTGGCGCCGTATGCGTCGACAAAGATCGGTCCCCACCATTCGATCATCGCCCGCTTCACATCGACCGGGCACGCCGCGCCGGTGTGCGCAACCAGACGCATCGACGACACGTCGTACCGACGTTTGACCTCATCGGGAAGGGCGAGCAGGCGCACGAAATGGGTCGGCACCATCACCGTGCTCTCGATGCGGTGATGGGCGATCGTTGCCAGGGTTGTCTCTGCATCGAACCGGTCGAGGATGACCGAGGGGGTGCCGGCGACCAGGATGCGCATGCCGGACAGCGGGCCCGTGTGGTACATCGGCCCGACCACGAGGTGGGTGCCGAACGATGCGAATCGGTTGAGCTTCAACGCCTCGACATGCTCGACCATCGTCGCCCCGCCGGCGAACATCTGTGGCGGCAGCTCTGTGCCTTTGGGCAGGCCTGTGGTTCCCGACGTGTAGAGCAGATTCGGCAGCGGCACGACGTCGGTCGGCGGGTCACCGGGAGGACCGTCTGCGACCCAGGTCGACCAGTCGACGACGCGCGTCGAGTGCAGCGCGTCGATCCCCCAGCCGATGATCGTCGGTCGCACCGCTGTCGATGTTCCGGACTCCATCGACGACCTTTCGACGATGTCTGCCGCAAGCAGCGCACGGTCCACCGTCTCCGGGCCGACGAAAACGATCGAACTCGCCGAGTCGGCGATGATGTACGCCGCCTCCTCTGCGGTCAAGTGGAAGTTGACCGGCACCGTCGATGCACCGCCGAGCAACCCTCCCAGGTGGGACAGCGCCGTCTGATTGGCGTTCTCCGCGTAGACGGCGATGCGCCGCTTCGGGCCGAGGTCCGTCGCCACGAGGCGATTGGCGATCCGGTCGAGGATGTCACCGACCTCGTCCCACGTGAGCATCCAGCGCGAGTCGCGCAGAGCGATCTCCCCAGGTCGCGACTCGGCGAGGACGCGCGCGAACTCAGGCACCGGTGCTCGCCAAGCGCTCGGCAGTGTTCTGGAACTCGGCCGACAGGTCCGGGGCGCCGTGGTAGTGCACCCGCAACATCCGATTGGCGAACCGCCATTGTCGGTCGTCTCCCCGGACGTACGCATCGTCGTAGTGGGCGAGCAGCATTCCAGGCTCACCGTCGGCACGCCTGTAACGCTCGTCGATGAACCATCGGCCGAGAGCGCTGTCTGCGTGTTCGGGGTCGCTCCGGACATCGCCATTGTGCGCCATCTGTACCACCGCAGCCATGCCCGCCATCGCCGATCGCCACAGTGCGACGATCGCGTCCTTGCCGTGCACCAGCCGGCCGCGACCCAAGTCCCACGTCGCGTTCTCCGCCCAGCAACTTCCCCACTGCTGATCGTCGCGCAGCACGACGGCCTCCGAATAGCGGTGAACGAGGCGCTGGATGGCGACGAAATCCTCAGCGCTCACCGGCACCGCAGCATCCTCTCGATAATTGACCATGTGATTGGTTTAGCACGCGAACTGCGGTCATGCGCTCAGCGAGCGGGCGATCGCACCGCTGTCGTGGTAGTCGACTTCGCGACGCACGACGCCGTCATCGAGGTGCAGCCATGTCATGCCCTCACTGCGCCAGCGCCGACCGACGTTCCCGGCGCCGAACCGATCCGCCAGTTGCGGCGGCACCGTTGCGCTCATCTCCCAGCTCAGCGCCACACCCGAGCCGTTCAGCCAGAACTGATCTGGCGCGAGGACGAGATCGGTCCACGTCGTGAGCCCATTCGCGAAGAACGCGCGGATCGCCGGCCAGCCCGAGTGCGAGCCGCCGACGATGTCGTAGAGCACGGCATCGGGGTGCATCAACGGCTCCGGAGCATCGGCATCGCCGCTGCTCCAGGCCGAGAACAGATCGATGGCAAGGGTGATCCGTGAATCGGTCATGGTGTCTCCTGATGTTGGTCGTGCGGTTCGGCGTGGACGATCGCGGCAAGCCTGCGCAGAAACAATTGGTGCAGCGTGGTGCCGATGATCGCCATGTTCGGGGACGAGTTGACACCCCGTTCGAAGATGTCGAGGCAGGTGCGGTTGGCGCAGGCGCCCTTGAAAAGGTTGAAGGCCTCCCAGTAGCGCCAGCGCTCCTCGCCGAGCTGGAAGCCCGCACGCGCAGCGAAGAGATCGAACCATGCATCGCGTCGCATCGTCCGCGCGCCGCGCATCGTCGCGCAGTACGCAAAGTCCTCTGCCGGATCACCGAGGTGGGCGAACTCCCAATCGGTCACTGCGACGACGCTGCCCTCGCGATGGACGAAGTTGCCCGGGCCGGCATCGCCGTGCACCACCGCGAGGCGCTCCAGCGGAGGAGCATGATGGGTCAGCCAGGCGGCCGCTTCGTCGATCAGCGGATCGTCATTCGTCGACGCACCACGACAGATCCTGTGCCATCGTTCGACTTGCAAGCGTGTGGCGTCCGACGGTTCCGTCGGCACGATGTCGAACCCGAAGTGACGACCATCGAGCCGGTGCAGCGCCACCAGCGAATCGACGAACGCCGCCGCGGTCGGCAGGTCGAGATCTCGCTCGTCGGAGCCCTCCGCACCCTCGACGAATTCCATCACGAAGAACGGACGGCCGATGACGTCCCCGCGCTCGTCGTCACCCACGATCCGTGCGACGGGGTACCCGGCCGAACCGAGGCTACGCATCACCCGACACTCCTCAGCACTGTCGGTGCCGAACACGCCGCCCTGCTCCACACGCAGCACGAGGCGTCGCCCGCTCGTCGCGGTCGCGCAGTACATCGCGCGAGAGTGGCCGACACCGATCCGCCGCAATGTCGCGCCGTGAAACGCAGCGTCGACGTTGATCGCCAACCAGTCGACCAACGCGTCAGGCATCGCCGAGCCGCCCACGAAACGCATCCATCAAGCAGATCGTCTGCGCCAGCTCGTCGTCCAGCTGGGCAACCAGAACCGGACGAAGGGCGGCGCGCACCTCGTCCGCCGCCGCGTCCGTCCGCCCGACGCAATCGACGAGGGCACGCGCGGCCGTTGCGAACGGATCGCCTGCCGGACCACCAACCACGATCGGGTTCGACGCGAGATGATCGAGCGCTCGGGTCAACTCGCGTGATCGCTGGCTGTCCGAACCGACAGTTCGCGTCGACGCCTGCTCGACGATGCCGATCAGCTGCACGATCGTCGCGCGGACGTAGGCGTCGACGGGTGCGACGCTGTCGTCGATCGCCGGCATCACTGTTTCGCGCAGAGTCCGCGCGACGGACACGAGGATGGCCGCCTCGCTCGCTCGCTCCGTGCTCATCAACCCGCCGCTGCGCTGTGCTCGAGCATCGCCGCCGCGGTCGCTTCGGCAGCGAAGTCCCAGCTCGCGTGCCACACGACATCGGTGAGGGCGCAATCGAGCGTCGCCCATCCCTGCTCGCCGAACCAGCGGAAGGTATCGCGATGGCCGGCTTCGAAATCGAACCGCGGCTCGAGACCGACGACCCGTCGAACCTTGTCGGTGCTGAGCACGGCGTGGTGACGATCGGAGAACAGGTGCCCGAAGACACCACGCGGGATCACGTCGAGCGCAGCTCGAGGCGCCATCCGCACGTCCGCCTCGACGCCGACGATTGCGGCCAGCACGTCGACGTAGTGGCGCGTGGTCACAGCCTCTGCCGTGACGTTGAAGACCTCGCCGATCGCCTCGGGAACGCCGACCATCGCCACCATCAGCGCACACAGATCGTCCACGTGACCGTACGACCCGGCAACCAACCCCTCGTGCGGGATCAGGATCGGGAGCTTCCGCAGGAGGCGCAGGAACATCGGCGTCTCCATGTCGTAGATGTTGTTGCATGGTCCGTAGATCGCTGCCGGCCGCACGATGCTGACGGGGAAGTCGGTGCGCCGATGGCGATCGAGCATCGCTCGCTCGGTCATCGCCTTGAATCCTCCGTAGCTCACCGGTCCCGATGGATCGGTGGGCATGTTCTCCGTCCACGGCATCACGCCGACCAAAGCCTGGTCGTACGCCATGATCGAGCTCACGTACACGTAGTGCCCGACCGAACCGTCGACGAGGTCGAGCAGATCGTCGACGTCG
>JAYTRT010000008.1:0-2514 GCA_043746045.1 Actinomycetota bacterium
GCGGATCGTCACGGTCTGCCAATGAGCGTCGGGTGAAGGACTGCAAGTGACGAACTCGGGCGGCAATGCGGACGCTTCGAACACCTGGGTCCCATTCACGTCGACGACGGTGCGCACCGAGGGTTGTCCGTCCCAGGACAGCGTCCCGACGAACCGCACCGTCGTGCCGGCGGGTGTTTCTGTCGGGACCGCGATGGTGGCGGCGGCGACAGCTGGGTAGCGGATGCGAATCGCGACGATCGCAGCATCGAGGTCATCGCTGGCGGCGAATGTCTCAGCGACGTTGAAGAGGCCGAAGAGTAGTGTCGGCGCTGGCGTCGCCTCCGTTGCTGTCTCGGTCGGAACGGTCCCGGTCACAGCCGTCGTCTGCGTCGTTGTGGGAGAGGTGATCGTGACCGTCGTCGTCTGCGTCGAAACGGTCACCGAAAACGTCGTGGATGTTGTCGCAGGAATGCGCCCGGTCGGAGGTGCGTTGGACCCGACCCCGACAGTGGCCGAGGACAGTGCGGTTCGGTCAGATTGACCGCAGGCAGTCAGGCACAAGAACGCAAGCAGGCCAAGGACAGTCCGATTCACGAACATTGGACGAAGCCACAACGCACCAGGTTCCCGACAATCGAAACAGACGCGAACGCGAGTTGGTTCGATTCGAATGACGACTTGCTTGTTCATCATGCAGTCGGTGTAAAGGTGGTGGCGTCCATTTTGTGCGGAGGGTGACGAGGCCTGCGACACGAAGTTTGGCAGGTGTTGGCTGGTGTTGCTGGGGGACGTGCCGGTGAGTTCGGCGAGGGTTCCGATGTCGCGTTCGCCGTTGGCGACACACGCCGAGGGACCGGTCGACCGGTTCCTCGATCATCCTCCCCTACTGCTCACCGGCGGTCCCGGGACCGGGCGCTGCAGGCAGGAGAACACGCGGATCACGTCATCGCGATCGCCAGCCGACCCAGCCGCTGTTCGAGGTCGTCGTCGATGTCGCGCACGACGCCGTTGGGGCCTGGTCGGCCCGCTGTGGAGGTGCTTCACCCGGCGACTTTGAGCACCACCACCACAAACACAAGCACGCTCTGCCACTATCGGCGTCAATCGACAACTTTGACGTTGTCCATGGATTAAGTTCCCGGCTTTACTTCGGATTCGGGTCGCGTTGGACAGGGCCAGATGAGCCTCGGTGTTCCCGCGTGCACCAGCGCTTTTGTCGAGTCAGCTAGCGCCACCGAGCAGCTTGCCGACGATGTCGGCCGCTTGTTGATCGGCGCGCTGGGTCCGATGTGCGTAGATCTTCATCGTGGTGGTGCCATCGGCGTGGCCCAACCTCGCGGCCACGGTCGGAACGGGTACGCCGGCGTCGAGGAGTTGCGTGGCTTGGAAGTGGCGGAGGTCGTGCAGGCGAACTGAAGCACTGATACCCGCGGCCAATCGGGTTTTGGCCCAGCGTGCGTTCGCCGAGTCCGGTCGCCACGCCCGTTGCCCGGTCGGATCCATCGCAAAGATGTAGCCGGCTCGCCGCTGCTCGCTCGACAACCCGCACACCGCGCTGGCGTACTCGGCGTCGGTCCATCCGGCGGCAAGCGCGATCACGGTGTCGGGATCGAGCATGACGGTCCTCGCCGAACGCGACTTCGTCGGCGAATCACCGCGTGAACCTGGGAGAACGGTGTAGCTGCGCTTCACGTCGAGGGTGCTGTCGTCGAAGTCGACATCCGACCAACGGAGGCCGCACACCTCCGCTCGTCGAGCACCCGTCGCAACCATCACCCGGATGAACAGCCCGAACAGCGGGTCGAATGCGATCGCCGCGGTCATCAGCGAACGAACTTCGGCGATCGAGGGCGGATGTTGCTCGCGCTGCGGCTGCGCTGGCGCGGAGGCCAGCTTGGCGACGTTGCGCTGGATGAGGCCCCAGCGCTCGGCCTGATTCAGTGAAGCCCGCAAGATTGCATGGATCTGCCGGATCGTCGCCGGCGCGAGGCCACGCTTGCGCAGCTTCGTGTACAACGCATCGATCTCGAGCGTCGACAGCTTCGAGAGTCGGATCGAGCCGAGCACCGGCACGATCTCGCGATCGACGTACTGGCGGTAGTGATACAGGGTGGTCTCGGAGCGGCCCAGTCCGGTGATGTGCTCGATCCAACGATCGAGCAGATCGGCCAGCGTTGGGTCATCAAACGAGACCTGGCCATTGGCCACAGAGGTCTCCAAAGCGGCCAGTGCCGCCTTCGCCTCGCGCTTCGAGGTCGTCTTGACCTTGCGGATCACTCGCCGGTAACGGCCAGTCGCCGGGTCGAGGCCGGCGGACACCGTGAGCTCCCAACTGCCCGGCGTGCGTTCTCTCATCGTTCCCATGAGAATCGTCCCTTCGCGGCAGATTCGCGGTTGGAAGACTTTACCGATCCGGCAGAGGAGCTCAGAAAGTGCCTCTGAGCTGGGTGTTTGTGGTGCGCCCCCTGGGTTTCGAACCCAGAACCTGCGGATTAAGAGTCCGTTGCTCTGCCGTTGAGCTAGAGGCGCAAT
>JAYTRT010000009.1:0-2514 GCA_043746045.1 Actinomycetota bacterium
CGATGCGGTCGCCCTGATCAGTGATCGCAGCATGTTCATGGCCCGTACAGAGGTCGTCTGCACGGCATGTGGCGGACATCTCGGTCATGTTTTCAACGATGGTCCTGCTCCAAGCGGTCAGCGATATTGCATGAACTCGGCTTCCCTCGATCTGGACACCGAGGCCAAGTCCGGTTCGTGATCCTCACTGCGGCCGAACGCGCCTGAGCCGCACGCTCAGGCGCTCGCAGCTGCCACTACGATCGCCTGCGCATGTGGCTGCCGTACCAAACTGCGTTTCAGATTGCCGTCGTCCTCATTGTGCTCGTCATTGCCCTGCACCGGATTCGGGGGCGCGGAGTCCGCATCGCCGTCACAACCGCACGCGAACTCGCGGTCGTCATGATCTTGTATGGGGTCTGGCAGAAGATTCGCGAATTGGCCATCACCAAGACAGCGGGTGCGATCGAGAACGCGCACAGTCTCTGGAACTTCGAACGGCGATTCCATTTCCCGAATGAGGTATCGCTGCAGAAAGTCTTCATCGACAACCGGGCCGTGATGGATTTTCTCAACGTCTTCTACGGGGGTGCCCACGTCCCCGCAGCGGGCGCGTTGTTGATCTGGGTGTATGCCCGGCACCGTGACCGATACTCGGGTGTCCGCAACACCTTCGCGCTGGCCATTGCCGGCTGCCTGGCGATTCAGGCTCTGGTCCCCATGGCACCGCCCCGATTCCTCCCCGATCTCGGCTTCATCGACGCGGGTCTCAAATATCACCTGTCCGTCTACGGCCAGGGTGGCAGCGGCGTGTCCAACGAGCTGGCGGCGATGCCGTCGCTGCACGTCGCCTGGTCGGTGCTCGTCGGGATCGCCGTGATCTCGATCAGCAAGAGCCGATGGCGATGGCTCGTCGTACTGCATCCGGTCGTCACCATCTTGGCCATCACGATCACCGCCAATCACTGGTGGATGGACGGTGTCGTCGCTGTGATGGTGCTCGGTGTCGCCTGGGCGGTGCAGCACTTCGGGCGTCTCGGACTGATCCGGCTGCGCGAGAGATATCGGCCTGGCGGGAATCCCCCTCCGTCGTTGCCGAAGTCCGACGACACCAGCGATGAGTTCCGAGACGCAGCGGAGCAGCCGGCAACCGGCCTGATCAACGTCGCCGAGTCGGCCACGCCGTCTGCCATCTCGTCAACCTGAGCCGTCGGTTCCCTCCTCGTGCGCGGTCTGCCACGCTGCGTGTGTCGCTGAGGTCTTGCTCCACAGCTGCTGACGATCATCCGTGGACACGTCGTCCAATGTCAGGTCGAACACCTCGCGCAGCGTCTCGAACCATTCGTCTTTCGAGTTCAGGATCGTGTCCCGTGGTCCGTTGACATCGAGTCGCCGCAGAACCTGACCACGAAGAATGTCGACGCCGCTCGAGTCTCGCCGTTGTGCCATCACCGTCTTGACGAACGTGGACTCGGCGGACGTGGACAGAAAGTCGTTCCGACCCACGAAGGAACTAATGACGGTCGGCTCCACGCGAAATGCCATTCCGAAGAACGAGCCGCTCGGGTCATGTCGAAATTGCCAGTCGGCGATCCCGTCGGACCTGGTCAGACCATATGTGAATGGGCCTTGCCGACTGCTGACGTTCTCGACGAGGGGGAGGGGTTCGTGCAATGCGTCGCCGAGCCCGGCGTCGACATACCAGTCTCCCGCCGGATTGGCATCGCTCGGGAGACCGTGCACGATCAGCACGAGATGGTTGTCCATCACACCGTCCGTCGGCCCATCCGGGCCGTGAACACCGCCGACGTGAAGCGACGTCTCGTAGCCGAGCGTCTCGAGCACGAGTGACAGCGCGCCGTTGAGGTGGAAGCAGTACCCACCGCGACTGTGCCGCGCGATCCGTCGCAACGACTCCTCGCGATCGACGCTCCAGCGCTGATCCATGTGGATCCACATCGTCTCGTACGGGACCCGTTCGACCTGCGCACGGTGCACGCGGTGCAACGCTTCGACGGACGGGCTCTCGCGGTCGAGCCCCAACCGTTCGAGGTACGCGTCGATCACGCCATCGTCTCTCACGGGTTGCGCCTGTCCCGTTGGGTCGGTGCATACCATGGGCCGGTGGACAAGATCGAGCAACCATGAAGCTCGATGTCGTCGTCGACGCATCGGGTCGTGTCGCTGCGACGGCCAAACGCTCGGAGAAAGTGGCGATTTTCGCTGGAGTCTTGGCGCAGGCCACTCCCGACGAGATCGTTCCGTTGGTCGGGTTGCTCGTCGGTGCACCGCGACAGGGTCGGTTCGGCGTCGGGTGGTCGGCGTTGTCCGGCGTTCAGGCTGTCGCAGCGACCGTTCCGACGCTGACCATCGTCGATGTGGACCGTGCGTTGTCGGCCATTGCCGCCGTTCATGGGGTCGCATCCCAGCGGGCGAGAGGGTCGATGATCCACGATCTGTTTGCTGCCGCCACCGCTGACGAACAGCGTTTCCTCTACAGAGTCCTCGGGGGAGAGCTTCGGCAGGGAGCCACCG
>JAYTRT010000010.1:0-2512 GCA_043746045.1 Actinomycetota bacterium
CCGGTGTGCGTCAGCTGCTGGCCAAGGCGGGCGTTCTGCCGGCCGACATCACCGCACCGATCGTGCATGCGACCACGCTGATCACCAACGCGTTGATCGAGGGAAAGATCGGTCGGGCCGGGATCGTCACGACGTCCGGGTTCGGTGACACGCTGGAAATCCGCGACGAGCATCGCTACGACATGTACGACCTGCAGATCGAGTTCCCGCCGCCGCCGGTCCCTCGTGATCGCGTTGTGGAGATCGCCGAGCGCACCAACGCATTGGGTTCCGTGATCGACACGCCGACCACAGAGTCGCTGGTCGCTGTCACCGAAGCGCTACGCGCCGCTCAGGTCGAGGCCGTCGGTGTGTGCCTGATCAACTCGTACGCCAACCCCACCAACGAGCGGGTCATTGCCGAGCATCTTCGCCGCGAGCTCGGCGTGCCGATCTGCATCTCATCCGACATCTCACCGCAGATCCGCGAGTACCCGCGGATGATCACGACTGCCTGCAACGCTGCGACGATGCCCGTGATCGGGCCGTACCTCGACGAACTTCAGAAGTGGCTTGCGGCCGAAGGCTTCGGCGGCTCGGTGCTGATGATGTTGTCCAACGGTGGCGTCGTCGCCGCCGAGGACGCTGCAAAAGCCCCGATCCGGCTCGTCGAATCCGGTCCGGCCGCCGGCGCGCTCGCCGGCAGTTGGTTCGCCCGACGCCTCGGCGAACAGCGTCTGCTGTGCTTCGACATGGGCGGCACAACGGCCAAGTCGTGCCTGATCACCAATGGCGAGCCCGAGCTGACCAACACCTTCGAAGTGGCGCGGATGTACCGCTTCAAGAAGGGGTCCGGTTTCCCGGTGTCGGTGCCATCCGTCGACCTGGTCGAGATCGGTGCCGGCGGCGGTAGTCTGGCTCGTCTCGACGAACTCGGTCTGCTCAAGGTCGGTCCGGAATCCGCGGGCGCCGACCCGGGCCCTGCCTGTTACGGGCGCGGCGGCGAACGCCCAGCGGTCACCGATGCCGATCTCGCGCTCGGGTTGCTCGACGCCGGCTACTTCCTCGGCGGCGACATGCCGCTCGACCTCGACGCCAACCAGCGCTCGCTCGGAACCGTTGCGAGTCAGCTCGGCCTGCCCGTCGGTGACACGGCCGCCGGCATCCACGAGCTGGTCAATCAGAACATGGCAGCGGCGGCTCGGATGCACGCGGTGGAACAGGGCGAAGATCTGCGCGGGGTGACCGTGCTGGCCTTCGGTGGAGCGGGACCGATCCATGCCTGCGGGGTTGCCGAACTCCTCGAATCGACTCGCGTGGTCTTCCCGACCAATGCCAGCGTCCTGTCGGCATTCGGCACACTTGTCACCCCCGTGCGGATCGACCTCGCACGCAGCATGGTCCGTCCGCTTGCCGCGGTCACAGTCGTCGAACGAGATTCGCTTCTCGACGAGTTGCGCTCCGAGGGCGTTCGCGTCCTCAGTGCCGCTGGCGTGCGGCGCGAACAGATCAAGTTCCGGTACGGACTCGACACCCGTTACCTCGGCCAGGGCAACGAAATCACGCTTTGGCTGGGCGAGGGCGCAACCTGGCCGGCCACCGATCAACAGGTCGTCGATCACTTCGAGACCGACTACCGCCGCATCTACGGGCTGACGATTCCAGATGTCGGTATCGAGGCCGTCACATGGCGACTGTCCGCATACGCGGCCGCCGAGACCGTCGAGCCGTCGGGCAACGTCGTGGCTGATCTCGGTACCACCGCTGCTCTTCCGCATGCTCACCGGATGGTCCGCTTCAGCCGGGCCACCTCTGATCGCGAGACGCCCGTGTATCGACGCCACGAACTCGGCGTCGGTCAGCGCATCGTCGGTCCTGCCATCGTCGAAGAACGAGAAACCACCACGGTCATCCGGCCGAACTGGACTGTCGTCGTCTCGCCGGACGGCTCACTCACCGCAGACTGGAGCGCACCGACATGACCGTCGACGACATGACTTCCACCGACATGACTTCCACCGACATGACTTCCACCAAGATGACATCCAAGGACCTGACGTTCGATCCGATCGAATTGGAAGTGCTGTGGCAGAGCCTGATCGCGACGGTGAACGAACAGGCGCGGGCGCTGCAGCGCGCTGCGTTCTCGCCGATCGTGCGTGAGGCCGGCGACCTGGCCAACGCTGTCTTCGACCGTCGTGGTCGAATGGTGGCGCAGGCCGTCACCGGTACGCCGGGCCACATCAATTCACTGGCCCGAGCTGCTTCAGCCATCCTCGACGAGTATCCGCCTGACTCGCTGGTCGAGGGCGACGTCCTGATCACCAACGATCCGTACAAGACCGCCGGTCAACTGCTCGACGTCACGGTTCTGTACCCGGTGTTCCGCGGCGGCCGCGTGATCGCGTTCTTCGGATCGACGATCCACCACACCGACGTCGGCGGCTACGGCATCGGCGCCGGCGGCCGGGATGTGTTCGAGGAAGGACTGTGGATCCCGATCTGCAAGCTGATGAATGCCGCCGAGCGCAAC
>JAYTRT010000011.1:0-2509 GCA_043746045.1 Actinomycetota bacterium
ACACCCGACGAGTGGGCACGATGCCTGCAAGCAACCGTCTCCGAGGCCGCTGGCGCCGGCTGCGTCGTGATCAGCAGCAGCATGCCGTTCGGACTCCCGACGAACGCGATACCCACCCTCATCGCCCGGCTGCGGGCCTTCGACATCCCGGTCATCGTCGACACGTCAGGGCCCTGCCTCCTCGAAGCAATCCAAGCGGAGACGACTCTTGTCAAACCAAGCGTCAACGAACTCTGCGGAATCGTCGGTCGCGAACTCTGCGGAGTCGCCGATTACGAGGCCGCTGCCCGCCACCTCCTCGACAACGGGCACTGCCAAACCCTCGCCATCTCACTCGGCGCCGACGGGGCACTCTTCGTACCCCGCGACGACATTTCGTTCATCGTCGCTGCCCCACCGGTGCACGTCGCCGGAACCAGCGGCGCCGGAGACGCAATGGTCGCCGGACTCGCTCTCTGCTTCGCTCGTCACGAATCGTTGGCGAGCGCAGCCCGCTACGGCGTCGCCTGCGGCACAGCGGCTGTCTTGAAAGCTGGTAGTGAACTCCTCCACCTCGACGACGTCGAGCGACTCCTCGACCTCATCACGCTCGAACCACTCGGTCCAGCTGCCGGCGAGGAGCTGCATCCCGATCACCACTGAGGCCCGTCCATCGAGGACGTCCAATGCGGCCCCGCCGGTGAGGTCCCCTGCCACGATTCGAGCTCACCGAGGGAGCAACGGGTTCACCCGACGCGCGTCTCGTGATCGACACCCGCTACGACATAGGCCTGCTGCTCGTCGAGGGTTTCGCGGTCGAGCAGCATCAGCGCCAAACGCTCGAGACGCTCACGGTTCTGAACCAACAACTCCTCCGCCCGACGTTGACACTCGTCGACGATTCGCCGAACTTCGCTGTCGACCAATGCACGAGTCGCGTCTGAGATCGTTCGCGGATCCAGACCGAAAGCGCCGGTCTCGTCCCCCGCCGTCGGCAGCACCGACAGCGACCCGATCGCTGCCGACATGCCCCAGCGACCCACCATCTGGCGGGCGATGGTGGTGATCTGTTCGAGATCGGACTCGGCGCCCGTCGTGATGTTGCCGAAGATCAGGCGCTCGGCGGCCGATCCGCCGAGCGCACCGGTGATGCGGGTCCGCAGATACTCCTCGGTCATGCCGTAACGATCCGTGTTCGGGCTCTGGAACGTGACCCCGAGAGTGCGTCCGCGAGGCGTGATGGACACCTTGCGCACCGGATCCGCGCCGGGCAGCAGCATGCCCAGCAGGGCATGGCCCGACTCGTGATACGCCGTGCGCCGCCGATCGTCCTCGGTCATCATGATCTTGCGCTCCGCGCCCAGCACGATCCGCTCCAGTGCGTCGGTGAAATCAGCCAACGCCACGGTCGTGCGGCCCCTGCGGGCTGCGAGGAGCGCAGCCTCGTTGACGAGGTTGGCGAGGTCCGCCCCGACCATTCCCGGCGTGGTGGCAGCGATCACATCGAGGTCTGCATCTGCGCCGAGCGGCACCGAACGCGCGTGTACGGCCAAGATCGCGGCCCGCCCGTTTCGATCGGGCGGATTCACGGCGATCCGCCGGTCGAACCGGCCCGCCCTCAGCAGCGCCGGATCGAGGATCTCGGGGCGGTTCGTCGCGGCCAGGACGATGACACCCTCGTTGCCGGTGAACCCGTCCATCTCCGTCAGAATCTGATTGAGCGTCTGCTCGCGCTCGTCCACACCGCCGAAGCTCGCTCCGCCGCCGCGTGCCCGACCAATCGCATCAAGCTCGTCGATGAAGACAATTGCTGGAGCCACCGCCTTGGCCTGATCAAACAGGTCTCTCACCCGGCTTGCACCGACGCCGACGATCATCTCGATGAATTCCGAGGCGGACATCGAGAAAAAGGGCACGTCTGCCTCGCCTGCGACGGCTCGGGCCAACAACGTCTTCCCAGTTCCTGGCGGACCCATCAGCAACACACCCCGAGGCGTGCGCGCGCCCAACGCCCGGTACTTCTCCGGAGATCTGAGGAAGTCGACCACCTCGACGAGCTCGTCCTCGGCCTCGTCGATCCCTGCCACATCGGCGAACGTCGTGCGAGTCCGCGACGTGTCGTAACGAACCGCCTTCGACTTGCCGAGCCCACCGATGCCGCCCATACCGGAGAGTCCGCGACCCATACGCCGGAACAGCCAGATCGATCCGCCCACCAGCAGGATCGCCGGTCCGAAGCTGAGCAGCAGCGTGACCCACCACGCGGTGGCGGTGGACAACGGCTGAGCATTGACGATGACATGGTCGGACAGCAGCACCTCGAGGAGCTGATCGTCGGCGAACGTCGGCCGCTGTGTCTTGAAGGCGGTCACGTTCTTGTGACCACCTTCGGTGTCGTCGATCGGTGTGCGGAAGGTGCCTTCGATCGTGTCACCTTTCGATGTCAGCTTGGCGACATTGTCCGCAGTCACCTGCGCCCGGAATGCCGAGTACGACACGGACGGGGCGGTCGGGCTGCGGAACAAGACCG
>JAYTRT010000012.1:0-7905 GCA_043746045.1 Actinomycetota bacterium
GTAGTTCGGCACGTTCGGATAACCGTGCATCGCAATACCACCGACGATGAACCGTGGGCGGTACAGCGTGCCGAGCGAGCCGTGGTACACCGGCTGGTCCGCGACGCGGTAGATGTGGAACGTGCCGTTGGTGGTGATGGCCGTACCGCTGATCGGGTTGCCGTTGTTCTCGTCGACGGCGGTGTACGAATAGCCCCCACCGGTTGAGGTGTTGAGAACCGACACCACCTTTCCGGCCTTGACGAAGATCGCCAACTGCTTGCCCTTGTCCACCTCGAGCAGATCGTTGCCGGGCCGGCCGGCGGTCGGGGCGCAGTTCGGGAAGCTGAGCCGCTGCGCCGTTGGCCCGTCCAACCTGCCCGTCGGCGAGAGGCTGTTCCATTTCTGGTAGGCCATCACGGATTGCTGCGTGGTCAGACCGAAGTTGCCGTCAGCGCCCTGGAGCCAGAAGCCGAGGTCCAACAGACGCTGCTGGGCGATCGCGATGTTCGGGTTGCTGTCGCCCGACGAGGCCGTTCCGATGACCGTGCTGCTGAACGACTGACAGCCGGCAGGGGTGGGATCGACGTTGGTCGCCACGCCGAACGGTGCGGCCACCGGCGTACCGATGTAGAAGCCACTGACGTCGGCAATCGCGTGGATCGGGGTCTGGGAGAAGACGTCGAACCCTCGAGCCGAGACCGGCACGATGGCATGGTTGGCGAGGGTTTCGCCGACTCGGTCGACGTTGATGTTCGAGGTGGTGCGGGCCTTGGACGCGGGATCAGCTGAGCCGGCGGGCGTGACACTGACGTACCCCGAGCCGAAGCTGTCGGTGACGGTGAGGTTCATCACGACTGCCGCGACGTCCGCGCGATTGATCGCCGGGTTGGTGGCGGCAGCGACTTCGACATCCCAACCGTTGAGCAGTCGCTGGCTTGCACCGAGCGGGTCGAGGGTGGCGGTGCGGGTGTCGAGGAAGCGGGTCGGCGAGTCCAGCGGGACGAACAGTCCGTCGGTGCCCATCGCTGCGGTGGCGCCGGTGAAGCTTCCGACGACATCGATGATCAGGTCACCACCCTGTGCAGAGAACACCGAGAAGTTGCCCTGCGCGTCGACCGGGACGATGACCTGGTTCGCCGTGGTCTGTCCGGCGAAGATCGTGTTCAGATTGGACGAGCTCGGTGGTGTCGTCCCACTGGGGAACACCTGCCAGTAGCCGGGGCTGTTGCCGATCACCGTGACGTTCAGCGCAACGGCCGAGGCCCCGGCTGCGCCCGGAGCGATGAACTTCCGCGTCTCGCCGGACGCCATTGGGTTGGCCGTGGCGCGAGTGTCGAGCATCCGGCTCGGTGCAGCGAGCGGCACGAAGCGGCCCGCGGTCGCCGATGCAGCTGGCGAGTAGTAGCCGAGCATGTCGACGAGCACGTTGCCGCCTGCCAACGAGAACACGTCCACCAGCCCGGAGGCGTTGACGGGGACGGTGACGAGGTTCGGCAGCGCGAGGTCGTTCCCGTAGAACGCGGCGATGTTGTCGACGTTGATGTTCGAGGCAGTCGGCACTGCGCCACCGTGCGGGTAGACGGTCCAGTAGCCCGGGTTGGCCGGGCCGACGACGGTGACATTGAGGACAACGGCGGTGATGGTGCCGGTCGCAGGAAGTGGCGATGCTCCGGTGACGGCCACCGGGAAGATCGCGCCAGCGGAGAAGGCGCCGGAAATGCGCGTGTCAGCGAGGCGAATCGGAGTGGTCAGCGCAGTGAACGCCGATGGCGTGCCGGCTGCAGCCGCCGCCGGGATTGCAGGGGTGGTCAATGTCGTCGCGAGCGGAAGTGCCAAGATTGCCACCAAGCCCGCGCCGAACCGAACGATTCGTCGCCTCATTTCGCCACAATATCGTGACGACATCGCTCAGAGGGGGCACCTCCTCACGCCGTGCCACCGGTGCTACTCCGAGTGCGCGACCGGCATCGTCAGGACAAAGGTGGTCGGCGCGCGCGAGACCAGTTCGAGTCGTCCCCCGTCGGCTTGGGCGAGCCGTCTGGCGAGGGCCAATCCACGGCCGTGCGGGGCGACCGGGTCGTCCGATCCACGAAACAGACCTTCGGCCGCACGCTCGGTGATCGTTCCGTTGTCGGTCACCCGCAACGTCCGCTCGACGACCTCGATCCGCACGTCGCCGCGTCCATGGCGCAGCGAGTTGTCGAGCAGGATGTCGATGATCTGCCCGACGAATCCCGGCGTGGCGAGGACTTTCACGCCGACTCCGTGGCACAGCAGACCGCGACGTGCCAACTGGAACCGGTTCAGCCAATCACCGCGATGCTCGAGAGCGATCTCGTGCAGTTGGACCGTGATCCGCTGACTGCCGCGTCCTCCACGGGCGAGATCGAGCAGTCCATCGAGTGTTGCGGTCAGCCGGTCGGTCTGGACGAGTGCGTGGTTGGCGTCGGCACGAACCGCTTCGTCCTCGTGGGTGGCCAGCAGCTGCAACTGCAGCGCAATGCCGGTCAGCCCGGTCCGCAACTGATGAGTCGCGTCGCCGGTGAAACTTCGTTCCGAGCTGAGCGTCTTGTCGAGTCGACTGGCGCTCATCGCCAGGGTCGCGCGGATGTCGTCGATCTCGCGGATACCCGACGGAGGCGGGAGAGCGGCGCTGAAGTCGCCGGCCCCGAGACGACCGGCCGACGCAGCGAGTTGTTCCAATGGTCGGGACAATCGTGCCCCGAAGATCGAGGCGAGCACGGCTGCCAGGAGCACGCCGCCGGCGGCGAGCACGCCGAGGAGGATGAATTGCCGCGTCAGTCGTTGGCGGAGGTCGCTGCCGCTCGTGCCGAGTTCGACCTCGGTCCGGTTGGGCCCACCGGCGATGGCGTGGAAGCCGTCCTTGATCACCGGTCCGAAGGCCGTGATCACCGCTCCCGTGCTGTCCCGAATCTCGATGTGATCGCCGTCGGGGACCATCCCGGCGATGCGTGCCGGGTCCGGAAGCGCGCCCTGGCCGAGACCGGCAAGTGTCGTACTGATCGCAGCGGCCTGCGCAGCCAGACTGCTGCGCAACTCGTCCTCCGTGGCCCGTTTGATCAGCAACACCACGGGCGTCGCGAGGACCATCATCACCAGCGTGGCGACGAGCACGGTGCTGCGCACGAGGCGCCCACGCACGGCTCAGCCTGCTTCGTAGCGGAATCCGATGCCGCGTACAGTGATGATCCGCTCGGGCGTGTCATTGGTGTCGCCAAGTTTTCGGCGGAGTGACGCGACATGGGTGTCGAGGGTGCGGGTGCTGCCCCACCAGTTCTCGTCCCATACGGCTGACATGATGAACTCCCGCCGCAGCGTCTCGCCCTCGTGTGTGGCGAGCAACACCAGGAGATCGAACTCCTTCGGTGGCAGGACGAGCTCGTCGTCGGCGATCCACGCCCGGCGGGCGGCACGATCGATCCGCAATGCTCCGACGTTGTCCGGTTCGATCGCGATCAGCGCGGCGCTGATCCGCAGCCGACTCCGAATTCGCGCCGTGAGTTCGGCGACTCGGAACGGCTTGGTGATGTAGTCATCCGCGCCGGCGTCGAGTCCGACCACGACGTCGACCTCCTCGTCCCGTGCGGTGAGCATCACGATCGGCAGTACCGGATGGGCGGCCCGCAACCGACGGCAGACATCGAGTCCGTCGATGTCCGGCAGGCTGAGATCCAACAGCACGAGATCAGGGGCCGCCGCGTTGACAGCGATCAACGCCGCGTTGCCGCCGTCGACGTGTTGCACCGTGAAACCTTCGGCCTGCAACATGCGCACCAGCGGTTGGCTGATCCGTTCGTCGTCCTCGACGAGAAGCAGCGAACTCATTCGGCGGAGCCATTCGTCTGCCCACACGCGTCCGTCGAATTGATCATCGCCAGGATCGTAGGCGACTCAGCCGATGCGGCGCCGCAGGGCTGCACCGTGAGCGGCGAAACCTTCGTGATCGGCCAGGGCGAGGATCGCTGGCGTCATCCGCCGGAGAGCGCCCGCATCGGACCGGGCGACGGCCGTGCGCTTCAGGAACGCTTCAACGGTGATGCCGGACGAAACGTGCGCGTAGCCGCTCGTCGGCAGCGAGGCGGGGCATCCGATCAGGTAGTTCGCTGCGCTGAACGGCGTGTGCTGTCCGAGCAGGATCTCGCCGGCCTCGGTCAACAGATCGAGGGTCGACTGCAGTTCGGGCTCGGCAAGTGCGAGCTGGAGGTGCTCGGGCGCGTACCTGTTGACGACTGCTGCGGCGTGTTCGAGGGAATCAACCAGAACACAGCCCCCGTTGATCCCGAGCGCGGCCCGTGCCGCGATCGCCCGGATTTCTGGCAGGTCCCCCATCTGACGGCGGAGTTCGATGTCGGTCGCGTCGGCCAGGGCCGCCGACGTGGTCACCAGAAGAACAGCGGAATCGGTGCCGTGCTCGGCCTCGATCAACAGGTCTGCGGCGAGCCGCATCACGTCGGCGTGTTCATCGGCGATGACCACGCTCTCGGTCGGTCCGAGCAACATCATCGTGGCCACGCCGTGGCGCTGCATCTCGACCTGAGCACAGGTGACCGCCGGCGAACCGGGCCCGACGATCTTGCGCACCTTCGGAATCGACTGCGTACCGAAACCCAACGCGGCGATTCCGGCGGGCCCGTTGACGCGAAACACGTTCGTGATGCCGAGCTTGCGGCACACCACGAGCACTGCCGGATCGACATCTCCGGTGCCGCCGGGCACCGGGGGCACGACGAGGGCGAGTTCACCGACCCCGGCCACGACGGCGGGAACAGCCAATTGATACGCGACCGACGGATAGCTGGCCTTCCCGCTCGGGACGAACAGTCCGGCGCTGGCGATCGGCGAGATCTTCTCGCCGACGAACAGCCCTGGCGCGCTCTCGATCCACCAGTCGGCGGCTCGTTCCCGGACGGCGTCGTTGAAGGTACGCAGGTTCGTGATCGCTTCGTCGAGAGCATGATCGACGTCGACGGAGACGCGGGCCGAATCGATTTCCTCGGCACTGACGCGCAATTGACCCGGCGTCAGTTCGATGTGATCGAAATCGCGCAGCGCACGGCAGACGGCTTCATCGCCATTGGCCAGCACGTCGTCGATGATCGTGCCGATCGAGGTGCGCAACGCAGGATCGAAGATGTCGTCGAGTCCGCGGTGACAGACCGCCTCGCGTTCGGCTTCGGACATCGAGGTCCACGTCATCCGCCGCATCACCGGTGAGTCGTTTGCAGTCACGACGCGAAACGGTACCCGCTAGGATCACGCCACGTTCCCCCTGCTGCTTTGGAGCGTGCATGCCTGTCACCGTTGTTGTTGGAGCCCAATGGGGCGATGAAGGCAAAGCCAAGGTCATCGACCTGTTGTCGAAGGAACACGGCTATGTCGTTCGGTACCAGGGTGGGCACAATGCCGGCCACACGGTGGTCGTCGGCGAAGAGCGCTACGCACTGCAATTGATCCCGAGCGGAATCCTGTACGACCATGTCGTTCCGGTGATCGCCAACGGCGTGGTGGTCGACATGCCCACGCTGTTCAACGAGATCGACACGCTGGAGAGGCGGGGAATCTCCTGCGCACGCCTGATCGTCAGTAGCCACGCCCATCTGATCTTCCCGTGGCACCAGGCCTGGGACGCGTTGGCCGAGGCCAGCCGTGGCGACGACAAGATCGGCACCACATTGAAAGGCATCGGACCGGCGTACGCCGACAAGTCCAACCGGATCGGTCTGCGGGCCGGCGATGTACTGGATCCGTCGGCGTTCGTGACTGCCCTGAAGGCTCGGGCGGTCATCGAGGACCGTGCGCTCACCGCCGCCGGCGTGGAGTCGCTCGACGTCGACGAGATCGTCACCCGCTTCGCCACGTTGGCCGAACGACTGGCGCCATATGTCCGCGATACCGTCAGCGAACTGCACGATGCTCTGGCGGCCGGTCATCAACTGCTGCTCGAAGGGGCCCAGGCGACGTTCCTCGACCTCGATCACGGCACCTATCCGTTCGTCACGTCCAGCAACCCGACGGCCGGGGGGGCATGCGTCGGGACTGGGCTCGGGCCACGCGACATCGACCGCATCGTCGGCATCACCAAGGCGTACACGACGCGTGTCGGAGCAGGACCGTTTCCGACCGAGCTGACCAACGACCTCGGCGACACGTTGGTCGAGATCGGCCGTGAGTTCGGCACCGTCACCGGGCGACGTCGTCGGCCGGGATGGATCGACTGCGTGATGTTGCGTCAGGCCGTGCGACTCAACTCGCTGACCGAGATCGCCCTGACCAAGCTCGACGTGTTCGACACGTTCGACGAGATCAAGGTCTGCACCGGCTACCGGATCGGTGAGACGTTGTTGACCAACTATCCGGACCGGATGTCGATGCTGGCCGACGTCGAACCGGTGTACACGACGTTTCCCGGGTGGAAGCAGTCGCTCGCTGAAGTGCGCGAGCCCGCCGACCTCCCAGCGCAGGCCCAGTCATTCCTGCGCCTGGTCGAGCAGGAGATCGGGGTGCCGGTGCGCATCGTCGGCGTCGGAGCCGAGCGCGACGACTACCTGCTGTGGGACGACTCGTCAACGATTTCCTCGTCGTCGACAGCGTCGCCGGCCGGGGCCGATTCGGGAGTGCTGCGATGATTCCGCGCTACTCACTTCCCGAGATGTCGAACGTGTTCACCGACGTCGAGCGATTCCGACGCTGGTTGGAGATCGAGTTGTTGGCCACCGAGGCCCACGTCGCCCTCGGGTTGGTGCCACAGGCCGACAGTGATCGCTGTCGCGAACGGGCACCGCAGGTGGACGACGCGTTCGTGCAGGCGGTGCTCGACCGAGAAGCCGTGACCGACCACGACGTCGCCGCATTCGTGGATGTCGTCCAGAGTTCGATCGGCGCGCCTGCGGGGTCATGGATCCACTACGGATTGACCAGTAGCGATGTGGTCGACACAGCATGGTGCTGGATGCTGCGCGATGCGTGCGACCTGTTGATCGATGCGGCAGACCAACTGTTCGTCGTCGTCAAACAATTGGCGATCGTGCACCGCGACACGGTGATGATCGGCCGCACCCACGGCGTGCACGCGGAGCCGACCACATTCGGTATGAAGGTGGCCCTCTGGGCGCTCCAGATCGATCGCGATCGGCAACGTCTGCGCACCGCGAGAACCACCATCGGCGTGTGCAAACTCAGCGGCGCGGTCGGCACCTATTCGAACGTCGACCCGTCGGTCGAACGATTCGTCGGAGACAAGTTGGGCCTCACGCCGGTGCCTGCGACTCAGGTCATCGCTCGTGATCGCCATGCCGAATTCTTGTACGCCTGCGCATCGGTCGGATCGACAATGGAGCTGATCGCCGTCGAGTTGCGCCATTTGCAGCGGACCGAAGTGCGCGAAGTGCAAGAGGGATTCAAGCCCGGCCAGAAGGGTTCGTCGGCAATGCCGCACAAGCGGAATCCGATATCGGCGGAAACCATCAGCGGGTTGTCACGGGTGCTTCGCGGCAACCTGCAGGCCGGTATGCAGGATGTCGCGCTGTGGCACGAACGTGATATCTCGCACAGTTCAGTGGAGCGGATCGTGCTCCCCGACTCGGCGATCCTGGCCCACTATGTGATGCATCGGCTCCGCCGATTGCTGATCGGCCTGCAGGTCTTCCCGGAACGAATGATCGAAAATCTTCAGGCCAGTCATGGCTTGGTGTTCAGCCAACCAGTGCTGCTCGCCCTCGTCCAATCGGGTATCAGTCGCGACGAGTCCTATCGAATTGTGCAAGACAATGCAATGCGCGCGTGGGACGAGGGTCGAAGCTTCCGGACCCTGCTCGAAGAAGATCGTCGTGTCGTGGTGGATGTTGCTGTACTCGACGATGCGTTCGATGTGGCGCGCAGCCTCCGCCACGTTTCACGAATCTT
>JAYTRT010000013.1:0-2505 GCA_043746045.1 Actinomycetota bacterium
GCGGCAGAGCCCGCCGCATCAACGCCGCCTGACCAACCCCCAACGAGATGTAAAGCAGGTACCGGAACCCCACCGTAAAACAGGTACCGGGACTTGACATGAGAACATCCCTGTGCTCTCAGCTGGATTCACCGTCGAGAACGACGTATCGGCGAACAATGCGATTCTCAACAGGTCGGCGTCGGTGTTGGTCATGGGCCTGCGCGGGCAACCGGACGGGCCGGGCCAAGTTATCCACAGGGCGCGTCGTTACGCCGGGTCAGATGCCCATCGGTGATGCCACCGGGTCGCCGGGACTTGCTGAGGGTTTCATCCGAATTTTCGCCGAGTTGAGCTCGAATCGTTCGGCTGGGGGGTCTCCAATCGTTCGACTCAGTGATACATTAGGGCTATGCCAACCCGGCACATCGACCGTCGCATCACTGAGACCGTGCGCCAACGTATGGGTGAGGTCCCCGTGCTGGTCCTGCAAGGGCCACGGTCGGTCGGCAAGTCGACCGTCCTGAAGCAGATTGCTGGCGAAATCGGTCAACCGGTCATCAACCTCGATCGCCCCGACGTTCGCAACGCCGTCGAGGCAAACATGCGCACCTTCGTCGATCGGCCCGACACCGTGTTCATCGACGAGTACCAACGTCTGCCAGCGATCCTCGATGTGATCAAAGTAGCGGTCGATGCTGACTTCCGGCCCGGCCGATTCGTCCTCACCGGCTCAACTAGGTTCGATGCCCTCCCACGAACCGCACAGACGCTCACCGGTCGAGTGCACTTCTTGTCGATCTGGCCGTTCTCGCAAGGCGAACTCGCCGCTACACCGGAATGCTTCCTCGACATTGCCGTAACTGATCCCGGCGAGCTGCCGCTCGGCGTCGCTTCGAGTCTCACTCGCGAGCAGTACGCCGAGCGGATCTGTACCGGAGGAATGCCCATCGCCGTGCAAGCCGCGAGCGGACGCAATCGCTGGTTCGACGACTATGCCGCGTCCTCGCTCCAACGTGACGTCGCAACGATCACGACACTCCGCCGCGGAGGCCACTTGCCGAAGCTGTTCAACCACCTCGCGGGCCAGACCGGACAGGTGCTCAACATCACCGCAGCCGCCCGAGCAGCTGATCTTGAGGTCTCCACCGCAAGCAGCTACGTGACGCTGCTCGAGAACCTCTTCCTCGTCCACCGCCTCCCGGCGTGGGGCCGCACCCTTCGATCAAGAGCGGCAGCACTGCCGAAGATCCACGTGGTCGACTCTGGACTTGCTGCGCGCCTCATGAGGATCACCCCGCAACGTCTCACTCGGCTTGATCCAGCGGCACTTGCGGAATTCGGTCACCTGCTCGAGACGTTCGTGATCGGTGAGCTTCTCAAGCAGGCCTCGTGGAGCAACAACGCCAACGCGCTGGGCCACTGGCGGACTCACGACGGCCAAGAGGTCGACCTCATCGTCGAACGAGACGACGGTGTCGTCACCGGCTTCGAGGTCAAGGCCGGGCGCGACATTAAACGCAAGGACGCAAGTGGCCTGATCGCCCTGCGCGACACTCTCGGAGACCAGTTCAACGGCGGTTTCCTCTTTACGACCGGCGACATCGCCTACCGCCTCGACGATCGCATCTACGTCATGCCGATCGATCGGATCTGGCAACCGGACCCGCAACGCGCTGGAGACACGAACCGATGATCGTCCGCTTTGCGACGATGGTTCGATGATGGAGCCCACTGACGCGTAGGCGGTCGTCCTGCCGTCGGGCACGGTGACGTTCCTGTTCACGGATGTGGAGGGCTCAACGTGGTTGTGGGCGGCGGACAAGGAGGCGATGTCGGCGTCGCTGCTGGTGCACGACGCCATCCTTCGTGCCGCGATCGAAGGAAACGGCGGGTACGTGTTCACGTCCGCCGGCGATTCGTTCGCGGCGGACTTCTCCCGCTCATCGGATGCCGTTCGAGCGGCGGTCGAATCACAACGTGTGCTTAGCAACGCGACGTGGCCGGGGCTGCGCTGAAGGTCCGGATGGGCTTGCATCTGGGTGGGCCGAGGAACGCGGCGGTGACTACTTCGGGCCGTTGGTGAACACTGCGGCACGCGTCGAAGCCGCGGGTCACGGCGGGCAGGTCCTCATCACCGACGGCGTGCGCATGGCCGCCGCCGTGACGGGTGCGACCGATCTGGGGTTGCGAACGTTGCGTGACGTCGCAGAGCCACTTCGGCTGTTCCAACTCGGCACCGACACCTTCGCCTTTTTGGACGGGTCTACGGCCTGAGACTGTCGATGGCAGCTTGGAGCCGCTGTGCGGCGTCGTCGGCGAGGGAAGCGAAGCGTGGGTCACTCATCAGGTCGTGAGGATCTGCGGCTGCCACGCGGGTGCCGCCGTTGGCTGGCTCGACGACGACGTTGCAAGGTAGGAGAAGACTGACGGATGGGTCTATCTCCAACGCTTGATGGGCGAGCGTCGGGTTGCAGGCGCCGAGGATCTTGAGCGGTAGACGGTCGATGTTGAGCTTCGCCTTGA
>JAYTRT010000014.1:0-2505 GCA_043746045.1 Actinomycetota bacterium
GATCCGTTCGGAGGAATGGACCCAGACGCCGACGAGCTCCATGTCGGGGCGTTGGCTGATGGCGGCGATTGCGTTGGAACCGATGCCACCAGTTCCCCACACTGCGACACGAATGGTCATGCTGTGCCCCCCAGGTCGGCGTGGTCTTGCAGGATCTCCCACACGTTGCCTTCCGGGTCGGCGATGAGCGCGAACCATGCACCGGGGCGATGGCTGTTCAGGGGCACCAGAACGGATCCCCCCGCACCGATCACACGCTCGACTTCCCCCGTCGCGTCGTCGGTGTGCAGCGCGGCGTAGCAGACACCTGCGTACCGGTGCCATGGCTGCACTTCGGGGCGGGGTTCGGCGCCACCCGACGGTTGGTAGATCTTCAGACGAGCCTGCTCACGGCTGAGACGGTGAACCGTCCCCTGTGGGAACTCGAGCACTCGATCGACGTCGAATGCCAAGCCCTGTCGATAGAACGCGACGAGTCGAACCGCGTCACCGGTGACGATGCCGACCTCGAGCGACGTCATCCCATCAGCTCCGTCCGCAGGACCTTGCCGACTTCGGTGCGCGGCAGCGACTCGACCCTGACGAATCTGGTCGGGACCTTGTACGCAGCGAGTTGGCTCCGGCACGCGGCCATCAGTTCTTCATCGCTGACATCCGCTGTCAGAGCGAGATAGGCCACGGGAACCTGCCCGAGCCGATCATCGGCATGACCGACAACCGCGACCTCGCGCACAGCCGGAACGGCCAGCAACACTTCCTCCACCTCGTCAGGAAAGATCTTGTTGCCACCGCGATTGATCAGGTCACCGAGTCGCCCTTCGATCCACACGAACTCGTCGTCGTCGATGCGGGCGAGGTCACCGGTGCGGAGGAAGCCGTCGTCGGTGAGACGGTCACCGAGGCTTGTGCCGTCGGCGTACCCGGTGGCGTGGTTGGGCGGCCGAACCAGCAGCTCGCCGACACCGTTCGCGTCGGGGCTGTCGATCCGAATGACCACGTTCGGGTGTGGCCGACCGATTGCTCCGATCTTGTCCGGGTTGGCCCTGGCATCGGCAGCTGTCCAACCGATCACCTCGCCCATCTCGGCCTGGCCGTATCCGTTGAGAACGGTGACCTCGAATCTGGCGGTGAATCGGCGGGCCTGGAAAGGCGACAGCGGAGCCGTGATGGAGCGGACATAGCGCAACGGTCGCAGATCGGTCAGTGCGATGTCATCGCTGAGCATGGCCATCGCCGCCGGCGGCAGGACCGTCGACCTGATCTCGTGCTTGGCGACGAGCCTCGCGAACTCGGTCGTCGTGAACCGGTCCATGACCACGATCGGAGCCCCGGCACGCAACCCGAACAAGACGTTGTAGATGCCGGCGTTGAGCGACATCGAAACCGGGATCAGATTCGGCGAAGGAATCCTTGCCGGATCCTTCACCGACGAGCGCAGCGGTGCGAGCACCCGGTCCAGCAGTTCGAGGTAGCCCTCGTGGGTGTGGAGTACGGGCTTCGGGCGCCCCGTCGTACCGGAGGTCCATTGGACGAACGCAACACCGTCGGGCTGACTCATCGCCTCGCCACACGGATGGATCCCTGAATCGTCGAGGATTACAGCCGGACGGACGGTGTCAACGATTTCGTCCACACCGGCTCGCGGCAACAGCGGGTTGACCGGAACGAACACCGCCCCGATCGTCCAGATCGCCGTCATCGCGATGATCACGTCGGGCGCGTGCGACAGCACGACCGCCACCGACTGGCCCGGTTCGACACCGGCAGCGAGCATGCCATCGGCCCACGTCTGCACCCGAGCAACCGCTTCGGCCTTGGTCCAGTCGACGACAGAACCGTGGATCAACAGCTGATCGTCGGCAAACGGGTGCTCGAGCAACAGTGAGGCGAGGTTCGTCACGAGCGCGGCGTCGCTTCCCACGACAGATCGTGATACGGATCCGGCTCACGAGCCAGCCCGAGAACCTGCTCGCCGAGCACGTTCTTGTTGATCTCGGTCGTACCACCCTCGATCGTGTTGGCCCGACTACGCAGCATTCCCTTGACCTCGTACGGCAAGGACTCCGACCAGACGGCAGGACCGGTTCGTCCTGTTGACGGCGGGTCGCGACGGATCGCCCAGGCGATTGCGCCGGCGCCGAGCAGATCGGTCGCGGCAAGTTGGATCCGCTGGTTGAGTGCGCCTTGATGCACCTTGCCGATCGACGCCGCGGGGCCCGGGGTTCCACCGGCTTTGACGGTCGCCCTGACCCGCTCGTTGGTCCATCGCCGCACAGACTCCTCGGCGAACAGACCTGTCAGGCGCTGACGCATCGTCGGGTCCGCCCACTCCCCGTTCATCCGAGCCGACCGGATCAGCCGGTCGGCGCCGCTGCCACCGATCCGGTCGACGCCGCCTGATCCTGCGCCGGCCACCATCTGACGTTCGCCGGCAAGCGTCGAATTCGCCGCTCGCCAGCCCTCGCCCACCGCACCGAGGCGCGACGTGTCGGGCACCGGCACGTC
>JAYTRT010000015.1:0-2503 GCA_043746045.1 Actinomycetota bacterium
GCTTGGAACCACGGATGCTGATCGGACGAGTGGTTGGGCACGATGTCCACGAAAATGCGGAGGCCGCGTTCGGTTGCGGCCGCGATCAAACGGTCGAAGTCGTTCAGTGTCCCGAAATGTGGGTCGATGCCCACGTAGTCGGCGACGTCGTAGCCCTGGTCCTTGCCGGGACTCGGATAGAAGGGGGTGATCCAGATCACGTCGACGCCGAGTTGTTCCAGGTATTCGATGCGGTCGGTGATGCCACCGAGATCGCCGAAACCGTCTCCGGCCGTGTCGAGAAAGCTACGGATGTAGATCTCGTAACCGACAGCGGAGCGCCACCAGTCGCGGCTCATTCCGCACCACGAGCGACCGGCGAGCCCTGATGGAGGACCATCTTCCACGCGCCACCCACCTGCACGAACACGTTCGTCGCAGCGATGGTCCCGGTCATTGCACCATCGACGAGGTTTTCGTCGAGCGACACCCAGGCGGTATCGCCGTGCTGATCGACGGCGACATTGGTGAGGATGAACTGGTTGCGTCCGCTGCCGACGAAGATCCTCCGCCATGACTCCTCGACCGTCACCCAGCCACGCAGGATCGGCCATCCGGGGTGGATGCAGCAGGCCCGGTCGCTGTGCTCCCATACGGCGGACATCGCAGCAAGGTCACGGTTCTCGTGGGCGTCGTAGAACGCTGCGTTGGCCGCTTCGATTGCATCGCTCATTGCCTTCACCCTATGTTCCCGAACGGATTCGACGGTTGTTTCGATCAGCGTCGGGGTATTCGGTGTCCATGTCGAACGAGCCATCGCCAGACCCATTCACGATGCCAGAACCGAACGGTCCGAGTGAACCGTCGACGATCCCGATCGTGACCGACGTTCCCGAGCAGCTACCGCCCGATCACGCGCCGACTCAAGAGCCGATCTGACCTGCTGATACGGTCGCCCGGGCATGACATCCGCCCGTTCGACCCAGCTCTCGTTCGCCCTCCTCAACTTCGCGGCGACCGACCCGGGTGACTGGCAGTTCCTGTTGGACCGGGCGCGGGCGGCCGATGCTGCAGGCGTCGACCGTCTCGTCGTGTCCGACCACGTTGTCTACGGAGAAGACCTCGAGGCCTATGGCGATCCGGGCAAGGGCGGTGTGGCAGGCGGTCGTCAGCCGACGGGACCGGACGGGCTGTGGCTGGAACCGCTGACGCTGCTCTCGGTGGTCGCCGGTTGCACGACCCGGATCCGACTCGGAACCAACATCCTGCTCGCGGCACTGCGTCGCCCGGTGGTGCTGGCAAAATCCGCCTCCACGCTCGATGTGTTGTCGAGAGGTCGTCTCGACATCGGCGTCGGCGTCGGCTGGCAGCGCGAAGAGTACGACGCAGCAGGGCTCGACTTCGGGGGCCGTGGTCGTCTTCTCGACCATTCACTCGAAGTCTGTCAGCAGCTGTGGCGCCACCAGCGGGCCGAGTATTCCTCGCCCGAGTTGCAGTTCTCGGCGATCCACATGATGCCCAAGCCGGTCGATCCGGACGGGGTACCGATCTGGGTCAGCGGAACCGTCAACCAACGGATGATCACACGCCTGGCCCGGTTCGGCAGCGGCTGGATCCCGTGGGGTGACTCTGCCAAGAACCTCACCGAATCGATCGACCGGATGCGCGAAGGCGTTGCGGCAACCGGACGGGATGCGTCGGGCATCGGTGTCGTCGGCAACCTGGCGATGATCAAGGACGACGCTGGTCAGATCGACTTCGCCCGCACGATGGATCTCGTGCCGGCAATGGTCGAGTCCGGCGTGACCGACGTGCGCGTTTCCCTGCCTGCCGTAGACGGCTACGAGCGGGGTCTCGAGGCGTTCGCGACGGTCGTCGAGGCATTCCGCTCCGTCACTCGCTGACGCCCGAACCGAGGCTGCTGGACACCGGCCGAAAACGACGAAACCCACGCCGCTCCGAGTGGGAACGGCGTGGGTTTCGGATGTTCTGGTGGAAAACGCTCAGGTCGCTGGGGTCGTGTCAGCAGCGACCGTGGTCTCGGTGGTGCTGCCGCCGGCCGGGGTGCTCGTGTCGGTTGCTGCGCCGGCCGAATTGACGAGGACGTGGTTCTTCTTGTCGATGGTTGCGACGAGGTCGAATTTGGTGCCGTCGGCGCCGGTGCCGGTGCACTTGAACGTGGTGCCGACGTTGGTATTCGCGGGGGTGTCACAGACTGCGGTGGAACCCTCACCGCTGGCGTCGGTGAATGCCTTCTCGGCGGCCTTCTTGTAGTCGGTGGAACCGGCTGAGCAGCTGGCGAGCACGATGGTGCCTGCTGCCAGAGCGGCGATGAAACTGCGTGACTTGATCATGGTTGGTGTCTCCGTGTGATTGATGGGGTGGTCGGGACTGTGCTGGCGACGCCTGTCCTGTCGGCGGGCCCGCTCTCGCGAACCTACTTTCGCAGCATCAGCCGCCTCCGATGAACGCTCGCTTTCGCCCATCGGCCTTCCGCCGACGCACAATGTAGTCGCCGTCACGC
>JAYTRT010000016.1:0-2502 GCA_043746045.1 Actinomycetota bacterium
TTGCCGAACGTGTCAGCGGTCAGGTCGAGGAACGCCCGCCCACCTTCGCCCATGACCATGTCGAGGATCGGCCGTTGGGTCAGCAGATCGCCGCCGAGCAGACCTCTCCACAGTTCCAGCGACAGTTCGTAGCTCGGTGGAACCCGTTCGATCACGGAATGTCCGAGGTCGGTCATAACCGCAGCACAGTCGCGAACGAGGTCGGCGATGCCGACGTCGGTCGGGTTGCCGCCCGGCGGATCGGCCATCACGGCAATGCGGAGGGGTCGGTCGGTCGGGATGTCGCTGAGCCGGGCGGGAACACTGACCGGATCGCGTGAGTCGACCCCTGCAATCGCGATCAAGCCAGCACGCACGTCGGCCACGCGCCGGGCGAGGACACCTTCGACGGCCATCAACTGTGACGAGATCGGCGACTCCAGTGGGGGGATGACCGACGCCGACGGAACCACACCGGTGGTCGGCTTGATGCTGGCAATGCCACAGGCATGAGCGGGATTGCGTAGCGACCCGCCGATGTCGTTGCCGAGGCCGATCGGACTCATTCCGCTGGCGATTGCCGACGCTTCGCCGCCACTCGACCCTGCGACCGTGACATCCGGATTCCACGGATTGCGGGTCAGGCCGTGCAGCGACGAATCCGTACTCACCCGCAGACCGAGATCAGGAAGGTTCGTTCGTCCGATCGGGATCGCTCCGGCAGCGCGCATTCGGGCGACGACGGGAGCGTCGATCGAGGCAATCGCATCTGCCAGGGCGACAATGCCACTGGTCGTCGGCGTGCCCGCCACGTCGATGTTCTCCTTCACCGTGAACGGCACACCGTGCAGTGGTGGCAACGGCTCGCCGTTGGCGCGAGCCGAATCGGCAGCGTCGGCCGCAGTACGCGCCTGCTCGGCCAGAACGCGGACCACGGCGTTCAGGTGCGGGTTGACGGACTCGATCCGGGCGAGGTGGGAGTCGATCACCTCGCGGCTGGACACCTCGCCTGAACGTATTCGGGCGGCAAGTCCGAGTGCGCTGTCGGCCCACAGTTCGGTGGTCGTGATCGCAGGTGTCATCCGTCCAGTATTGCTGAACGGTCGGCCGGGCCATACTTGTTCCGGATGACGATCAGCACACCTTCGCCGCCAATCGGAAATCGTTGGGTCCTCGGGGCGCGACCACGCACCTTGCCGGCAGCGGTGGTGCCGGTCGCCGTCGGCGCAGCCTGTGCGACAGGACTGAAGGGTGACGTTTGGTGGCGTGCGGCTCTGTCGCTCGTCGTCAGCCTGGCCTTGCAGGTCGGCGTCAATTACGCCAACGACTACAGCGACGGCATCCGTGGCACGGACGATGTTCGTGTCGGACCCCCGCGCCTCGTCGGATCGGGGCTCGCCTCTCCGAAATCGGTCAAGCGGGCCGCTCTCGGGGCCTTCGGTGCCGCTGCGGTTGCCGGGTTGATCCTGGCCACCCAGACCTCGTGGTGGTTGCTGGCCGTCGGTGCCGCCGCACTGCTCGCCGGTTGGTTCTACACGGGCGGACCGAAGCCGTACGGGTATCTCGGACTCGGCGAGGTGTTCGTGTTCGTCTTCTTCGGCCTGGTCGCCACCGTCGGCACCACCTACGTGGTCGCCGAGCGGATCTCCGGGCTGAGCATCGTGATGGGGTGTGCTGTCGGGGCGCTCGCCTGTGCGCTGTTGGTGATCAACAACCTGCGCGACATTCCGACCGATTCTCAGGTCGGAAAGAAGACGCTCGCCGTACGACTCGGCGACTCGCGCACCCGGGCGATGTACGCGATGCTGATCACGGGCGCATTCGTCCTCGCCGGTGTGTCCGCCGTGATCTGGCGTCCATGGGCTGCTCTCGCAGTGATCGTCGTTCCGTTGGCCGTCGTCCCGGTACGACGGGTGTTGCGGGGGGCAACGGGTCGCGATCTGATCGCCGTCCTCGGCGAGACCGGACGTCTGCAGATCGTCTACGGACTGGTCGTCGGTGTCGGCCTGTTCCTCAGCCGTCATCATCGATGAACGATCGACAGATCAACAGACCGATCAGATGTCAGCGGACCCGTACATCTCGCCGGTAGGGACCGCTGTGCCGAGGATGTTGCCGGGTGGGGCCAGTGGGCACGCCCACTCCGGGTCGTACGCACACGACGGGTTGTAGGCGAAGTTGAAGTCGAGGACGATGCTGCCCGGCATCTCGCCTCGCCCGAGATCGGCACCCTTGATCGTGTCGACCAGGTAGCGCCCGCCTCCGTAGGTGCCGCCGGCCGTGCCTGCCGAAGCATCCTTGACCGGGATGAACAGGCCACCTCCGTACGCAGCGATCCGCCACACGTCGAGACTGCCGAGCAGTGTGCCGCTGACCTCCACCTCCACCGTTCCGAGCAGTTCGAACGGCACGACACCATCGGTGCCCGTCGGTACGTCGAGTCGTCGGATCACTGCCCCAGCACGGATCGACGATTCGATCCGCCACGCCGGGTCGTAGTCGGCGACCGGGAGCCCGGTGAAG
>JAYTRT010000017.1:0-2499 GCA_043746045.1 Actinomycetota bacterium
GTCGGATTCGTTCGCCGTCACCATGTCTGCATGAACAACAGTCCTTCTGCAAACGCGGCCGAACGATACCGCGCGCTCTCGAGTCGGTTCACAGGCCTCGTCGAAGCGGTTCCCGTCGACCGATGGGACGCTCCGTCGCCGTGCGCTGAATGGACCGCACGGGACGTCTTCGATCACGTGGTGACCACCGAGCGGGACCTCCTCCAGAGAATGCCGTTTGCGCCGCTACCGACCACCGAAGGGCTCGAGGTATCGTCGGCGTGGTTCGTCATCCGCGACCGCGTCCAGGCGGCACTCGACAACCCAGACGAGGCCGGCCACACCTACGACAGCATGTTCGGGCCGACCACGTTCGCCCAGACCGTCGACCAGTTCTATTCGTTCGATCTCGTGGTGCACGCGTGGGACATCGCCACCGCAACGGGCCTCGAGTCGTTCCGAACGATGCCGTCCGGCGAAGTGCAGACGATCACGAGTGCCCTTGCGCCGATCGCCGACACGATGCGGCAGCCGGGCGTGTTCGGACCAGAGGTGCCGGTTCCCGACGACGCTGATCCGCAGTCCAAGTTGCTCGGTCTCCTCGGCCGCTGCCCATAGTGCCCGCCTCGTCTCGTGCTCACCCGAACGAGACGAGGCGTCCGGCCGCCGAGACACGACTCGGTACGCCGTGGCCCACGAGTTCGGGCAACCTGCGACTGATGCCCAGCAACACATCGAGGTCGACGCCTGTGCGCACCCCCGAGTCCTCCAGAACGAGCACGAGATCCTCGGTGGCCAGATTGCCCCCGGCGCCGGGTGCGAACGGCGATCCACCCAGCCCGCCGACAGATGTGTCGAACCGGGTCACCCCGAGATCCATCGCCGACAGCGCGTTGACCAGCGCAGTGCCTCGTGTGTCGTGCAGGTGCAGACCGACGTCACCGCCGACGGCTCGCAGCACTGATGCGATGCGCCGAGGGGTCGCTGTTCCCGTGGTATCGGCCAGCGTGATTGCACCCGTCGAGATGGCGCGTACGTGGTCGACGACTGCTGCGACAGCGCCTGGATCGGCGACGTCACCGAACGGCGATCCGAACGCGCACGACACGACGACGTCGATCGCTGCGTGGCCCGCAACGGCTGCGATCTCCGCCAGCGCCACCAGCGCGCCGGACGTCGACATACCGACGTTCTTCTTGCTGTATTCGGCTGACGCCGACATCGTCACGGTCAGCGCGTTCGCTCCCGCTGCGCGAGCCAGTTCGGCTCCGCGACGATTCGGCACGAGCGCCCACCACTGCACACCCTCGAGTGCGGGAAGGCCGGCCAACAGCTCGCCCGCTCCGGCCATCGACGGCACGGCGCGCGGCGAGACGAACGCCGCAGCTTCGACGTGGGAAAGCCCCGACATCGCCAGTTCGATCGCCAGATCCAGACGACGCGACGGGTCGACAGGCGCCTCCGACTGCAGTCCATCGCGCGGGCCGACCTCGCGGATGACGACGTCGCGGATGACGACGTCGCGGATGATGACGTCGCGGATGATGACGTCGCGGTTGATGACCTCGGGGACGGTCACGGCGCGAGCCGACGCGCAAAGCGGGTCAGGGTCGTTCACAGAGCCCGCGCATCGGCCAGGTATTGATTCAGCCGGGCGAAGCTCGACGCAAACGATGCTGCGGCCTGCTTCGCGACAACGCGCCGCAGCGGCTTGGCCCACGCGTACGGTTCGATCGCCATTCGGTAGTCGATCCGTGTCCTGCCGTCAGCCAGTACGTCGAACCGGGCCCGCTCGACCAGTCCCTTGGCAAAGCTCATCCGCATCTTCAGTGCGGTGAACGCCCACAGCTTCTCCGGTTCCCACGCGATGAATTCTTCGTCCACGGTCAAGCCGTTGACGCTGATGTGTCGGGTCGAACCAATGCCGTCGAACGTCGGGCTCGTCGCCTTGCACTCGCGGCATCTCTTGAACCACACCGTCCAGCTCTCGTTGTCGACGAATGCAGCCCAGACCTCAGCGGGGGTCGCGTCGATCAGCCCCTCGAAGTCGAGCCTCCACGGAGCCTCGTCGGCGAAGGAGAGGGTCCGGGGTTCCAGCGTCGTCATCCGCCAAATGTAGACAATCGCGGACCACTGACATGGCGCTCCGTCACCGTGCGAGCAGGGTGGCCTGGACGGGCGCGGGAAAGCGGGCTCGGAAACGGGTCTCGCCGAGCAGCTCCTGCAGGGCGCGCGCCCTGTCGTCGATCGCAGAACGTCGTTCGCCGCCGACGTCGGTGAGCACGCCGACGACGATCTCGCCCGAGGGTCGTTGGACCCAGCTGCCGACGATCTCACCGTCGACCCAGATCGTCGGCCCACCGTTGCCGTTGCGGTCGAAGCATGCCTGCGCCAGTTCGGATGACAGATACCAGGAGCGTTGCTTCCATCCCATCGTCGATGGGTCGAGACTCGGGAGCAGCGCGACCCACGGATCTGAACCCGCCACGGGCGACGTGTCATCGGCATCGATCCATCCGG
>JAYTRT010000018.1:0-2492 GCA_043746045.1 Actinomycetota bacterium
TGCGCTGACGATGACCGACGTGCGCAAGGTCTACCGGATGGGTGACACCGATGTCGTCGCGCTCGATCGGGTGAACCTCACCGTGGGCTCCGACGAGATCGTGGCCCTGGTCGGGCCGTCGGGGTCGGGCAAGACCACGCTGTGCTCGATCGCCGGGGGCATCCTGAGCGCATCGAGCGGAACCATCGTGGTCGGTGGGCGCAACATCAGCGACTTCAACCCTCGACAACTCACCGACTTCCGCCGGGAGTCGGTCGGCTTCGTCTTCCAATCGGTGAACCTGATTCCTTTCCTCACGGCGCGTGAGAATCTGTTGGTGGTCGACGAGATGGGAAGGCGCTCCCGGCGCGCAGCCCGGCAGCGTGCCGATCAACTGCTCGACGAGCTCGGGCTCGCCGATCGCGCCGGAAACCTTCCCGGTCAGCTCTCGGGCGGGCAGCGTCAGCGAGTTGCCATCGGACGCGCACTGATGAACGATCCGGCACTCGTGTTGTTCGATGAACCGACGTCGGCACTGGACAGCAAGCTCGGCGAACAGGTCATGGAACTCATCCGGAACGAGATGAAGCATCGCCGAATCGCGGCGATCATCGTCACCCACGACGAGCGCATCACCCACTATGCGGATCGCACGGTCCGCATCATCGACGGTCTGCTCGATGCCTGATGATCTCGCTCACGTGGATCCGGACTCCGCCGAACCGACACCCCACGAGCAGCAGCTATTGATCGGGGCCGACCGTCGAGTATCTGTAGAGGGCGGCGAGTGGTGATCCCTCGGGGAGCCGCTCTGTTGATACCCGGTGCATTCGTGCACCGTGTCGCCAGGCCTCGCTGATGATGTTGTTGACGACGTCAGTCGCGCCCGGTTCCCATTCCTCGAGGAATTCGGTCGCCTCTGTTGGCCTGCCCCAACGCGGCGTCGTGGACGCGACGAGGAGATCGCTCACCCGACCCTGTGCACTCGCCCCGATCAGTTCATCGAGCTCGGCGCTGGCCAATCCTGTTCCGACGCGTTCGGCGAGTCGCTCGAGGAGCACGTCATCATGTTTGGCCAGGAGCGGTTCGATCGACTCCTCGACTCGCTGATGCAGTTCACTCGTCGTCAACTCCTCGGGGCTGCCCACCACCGCTGCGATCACGCGATGATGACGTGTGGTGTGCTGATAGCGAGCCACCGAGGGCGCCGTGCCGGCGACCACGAGAGGGCTCTCGAGATCGCTGTGCAGGAACTGTAGGACCGCGTCGTCCACCTTGTGGTAAAAGCGGATCAGACGGTCCTTGCGGTCCTCGTCCTGGGCGCCGATGCCATGACCGATGATCGACATTCGCCCGGCGCCGACGGGACCGCCCGAGTGGCTGCTGCTCATTCGTTCGTCCCGTTCGTACCAGAGCGCCTCATCCACCGAGGTCGGCAGGTCGGGCACCTCGCACGCCGACCACCGGGTCCGATCGAGCCGGGCCAGGGCAACGTTGTCAGCGCCGACCGTCAGCACATGGCACGTTGGCGCCCTTTCGACGATGGACAGCAGCGGTCCGATCGTGAACTGGTCGCCGGTCGCGGCGAGCGCCTGGACGGGTCCATCGATCGCGAATTCTGCAGAGAACCAGGGTGTGAAGAACAACCCGAGACCGCCAGAGTGTTCGGCGATCACCGCCCGCTGGACCACCGCGTCGGCGGGCTCGAGAAGATCGTCGATGCCGCGCGCGCCGATCGCCTCGAGCTGCGCCCGTGCCGAGGCGATGAGGCTCTTCAACTCGAGGTGGGCTCTGCGGTCGTCGGGTGTCGTCGATCAATGGGCAGGATGATCGACACACAGGGCGTCGCGATGTGGCGAGCAAGTGCGTCGAACGATCGTATGGTCAGGCGTGTCACTGTCATGATTGTCCCCTATTCGAAATCGCTGGGAGTGTTGGTCCGGTCGGCAGGTTCCTCGATCTCCACGAGCGTTACCTCCGCGAGCAGCAGGGTGCTTGCGACTCCAACGGCGTTCTCGAGTGCGATCCGCACGACCTTGGTCGGATCGATGATCCCGCGCTCGTCGAGGTCCCCGTACGTCTTGGTGCGCGCGTCGAATCCGAAGAAGCCGGTTGAGGCCCGCACCTTTTCGACCACCGGACCTTCATCGATGCCGGCATTGCGCGCGATCTGACGGGTGGGCACTTCGAGCGCCATGCGCACGACGTGGACGCCGGTGCGCTCCGCACCCTCGCACGATCGCTCTTCCGCCTCGACGGCCTCGATCGCGCGGAGGAGCGCTGTCCCGCCGCCAGGCACAATCCCTTCGACGGCGGCCGCCTTGGTCGAGTTGATGGCGTCATCGAACGCTTCCTTGAGACGCTTCAACCCGGCCTCGGAGACAGCGCCGACACGGATCACGGCAATGCCGCCGGACAGCTTGGCGAGTCGTTCCTCGAGCTTGTCCTTGTCGTAGTCCGAGGTCGTGTCTTTGATCTGTCGGCGGATCTCATCGCACCGTTGTTCAACGGCG
>JAYTRT010000019.1:0-2490 GCA_043746045.1 Actinomycetota bacterium
ACCACCCGGGCCGCCAGCCCAACGGTGTGGAACCCAAGCTGCTCGAGAGCATCGCACAGCAACAGAGTGTGCTCAAAGCAATAACCGCCGCGCCTACCCGTGACCATCTTGTCCTCGAGCGCTGTCGGTTTGAGCCGCACCGCCGTCCCGGTAAGCGGGGTTAGATTCTCGAACGCGATCGCCTGCGTGTGGCACGCCACGATGGCCTGCAGCGTCGCCAACGTCGGTGCGCGCGCACCGTCATACGCGATGCGCCCCAGATACCGATCGACCGACGAAGCGGGAATCCCCGGTGACATAGCCGCAGCGTATCCCATCGCATTCAACCGCTCGCCGTGCCAGCCCAGTGGGAACTGGACCGCGAGGACAGCCCGTGACCGCCTCCGGCACACATCCTGGACGAATACGCGACCTTGGAAGCCAACGCTCGCAGTGCTGTCGCGTTCAACAAGGGGGTTCAGGCTGGGGTGCGCACGATGCTTCCCGCTCGAACCCGGCGCGGCAGCAGTGCTTGTGCCTCGTGAATCTGTGCCAACGCGAAGACATCCGAAACGACAGGCCTGATCTGTTCGTTCGCGATGATCCTGACGAGTCGTTCGAACAGCTCAGCGTCGTAGAACGAGCATCCCGAGAGGGTGAGATCCTTGAGGTACAGCGTCCGCAGATCCAGTTCGACCTCGGCGCCGGCGATTGCTCCCGAGGTGACATAGCGACCGCGGCGCTGGAGTACGTCGAGCGCTGAGCGAAAGCCTTCAGCTCCACCGACCACGTCAGCTACCACTTCGACTGGGCCACCAATGAGCGCGAGCAAGTCGCGCCAATCGTCTCCGTGCTCTCGAGCGAAGACCATGTCGGCGCCCAGAACCGCGACATCGGCGACCCGGGCTGTCGAGGTGATCGCAATGACACGCGCTCCACGCATCCGAGCAAGTTGAATCAAGAACCCGCCCACACCGCCGGACGCCCCAGTGACAATGACGGTTTCGCCTTCGCGTAACGACGATCGTTGCAGCATGTGTTCGGCCGTCGATGCCGAGCACGGAAACGTCGCAAGCTCGATGTCGGAGAATCCACTGTCGATCGGATACGCATTGGCTGCTGGGACTGAGAGGAATTCCGCGAATCCACCGTCGCGTTCGCTACCGAGGTAGTCGGCAGACAACACCCCTTTGACATTGACGTTGTCTCGAAGCCATGGATCAATGAGAACCCTTCGTCCGATCAGCAACTCATCCTCCGCTGATTTCGTGGCGACAACAACTCCGACGACATCCGCGCCTTGGATCCTTGGGAACAAGACGGGAACTCCGTTCCACGCGGCCCCTTCGGCCGTACTTCGATCTGTTCCGTACCAGCCTGTGCGAGTGTTGATATCAGTGTTGTTCACACCGCACGCTCCGACCCGGACGACGACTTCGCGGTCAACCGGAACTGGCGTGCGTTTATCGTGCTGGATGACAAGATTTTCGGGGCCACCGTGACCGATCAACACTGCAGCCGTCATCGTCTCGGGGATCTCGGCGTGCCCAGGACCGTTCCAGCCCGTCATCGCACGCTGTGTTCTGCGAGGCGAACGCTCAACTCGCGCACCAACGGCACCCCATCCGATGAACAAGTACTCGCCGCAACACCGTTCGGGCCCTTCGGTTGATGGTCAACAAGTGTTCCTCAACTTCGACACGCTTTCCGTCCCGTCCGCACCCGTGCAACTCTGGATCCCGAACAAATATTCTATCTCGCACGGATCCTTCGTAACCCAGCGCATGTCGCCCGCACCTGCATATGCCGCCAGTCCGGTCATCAACTGATGGGCGCGGTCAGGCGCAGCTTTTGACGTGTCGTTGTCACGGATGTTCGCCGTGATTGATTTCGAGGATTGGATCGTCGGTGGTTTCCCGCGGCGTGTGCGGGTGGGGGGCGTTGTCGTGTGTGGCGCCTTCCGTGAGGATTCGTGATGCGAGTTGTCTCGAGATCTTCCAGATCTAGGCGATGTCGGTAACGCTCGCGCCGTGCGCTTGTAGCGCTTTGAACAGTTCGAAGCGGAGCCGGCGACGTCGTGTCTCGAGCTGGGAGATGGTTTCGGTGACGCTGTGACCGTCTGCTGCAGCGGGTGTCGCTGTGATGAAATCGAGCAGGTTGCCACCGTGGTCGTTATCGGTTAGCAGTTCGTCGACGTAATCGCGGTCGCGTTTGAGCACTCCGCTGAGCGCGTCGAGGGCGTGTGCGTAGTCGATCAACGTGGCCGAAAGCAGCACACGGTCGTACCGTCCTGGGCGCGGCTGGGATGCTTTCGTGTCGGCCCGTGCGGCCCGACGGCGGTCCTCGAGTTCTGCGGTGACATCAGCAAATGTCGTCAGCGCGCCGTTGACTGCGCCGTCGTCGTCGGTCAACGGCACACTCGTGACTCGAAGCCACCCGATGCTGGTGTCCGGGCGATGAATCCCGAGGATCACATCTTTGACCGTTTTCCCTGTGCGGATCGCCTGTAAC
>JAYTRT010000020.1:0-2484 GCA_043746045.1 Actinomycetota bacterium
ACATACGCCGAGCCACGCTCGATCAGATCGGCGATCAACGCGACCATCTCGTCGACGTAGTCCGTCGCGTGGGGGATGTCGGTCGGCCGCAGAACGCCCATTGCGTCCATCGCGTCCCACCACTGCACCTCGCACTCGGCCGTGATCTCCTGCCACGGCCGGCCCTCGCGAGTGGCGCGGTCGATGATCTTGTCCTCGATGTCGGTCACGTTCGACACATGTCGGACGCGCAAACCCGTCGACTCCAGATACCGGCGGAGGATGTCGTACATCAACGTCGACCGGCCGTGGCCGATGTGCGGCGGGCCGTAGACCGTTGGGCCGCACACGTAGAAACTCACCGTTCCGGCATCGCGCATGGCGAGCGGGCGAACAGTTCGTGTCGCGGTGTCGTACAGGTTGAGCATGGCTGTACAGCGTATGCCGCACCTGCACCGCTGACCGCTGCCGATTTCCACCGGGTGTGTGCGTTTCCGAGATCGAACGCTGTCAGTCCGGCGGCTCCAGCCCGAGAGCGGTGACATCGGGAGCGGTGACATCGGGAGCGGTGACATCGAGCGCGGCGACGGCTCCGATCACGAGCGTGGCGGGAGAATCGATGACCATGTCGACGAGGCTGTCGAGGCGGCACCGGACCACGAACTGGTCAGCGGTGGACGCTCGCCGAATGGCTGCGACCGGCGTGTCTCCCGGCAGTCCCCCGGCCATCAGTTCGTCGGCGATGACGCCACGTTGTGCCACACCCATCAGCACGATCAGGGTCCCGCCACCTTCCGCGAGGGCGCGCCAGTTGATCGGCGCCTCGCCGTGCTGACGGTGGCCGGTGACCACGGTGAAGTGCGCCGACATCCCGCGATGGGTGACGGGAATACCGGCCGCGGCCGGCGCGGCGACGGCCGACGTGATGCCAGGCACGACCTCGCACGAGATCCCGGCCTGGGCAAGTGCAACGGCTTCCTCGCCACCGCGGCCGAACACGAACGGATCGCCACCCTTGAGCCGCACCACACGTCTTCCGGCGCGGACGAGCTCGATCAGCGTCGCATTGGTGACGTCTTGATGCACGCCACTTCCCGGCCGCTTGCCGACGTCGATCAGCTCAGCCGTCGGCGACGCAAGAGCGAGCACATCCGGGCTGACCAGCGCGTCGTAAACAATGACCTCGGCGGAAGCGATCAACCGCGCCGCACGCACGGTCAACAACTCGGGATCGCCGGGACCGCCACCCACGAGCGCGACCGATCCGGTCACTCGTCTGCGCCGAGATCCGCCGGTTCCGTCGATCCTGCCGTGTCAGCGGCTGCAGCGGAACGGCGCCGCTTGACGACGGGTGCGGGAAGCAGGGTGACCAGTTGTTCGGTCCCGATCCGGTTGCAGAAGTCACCGAAACCTTCGCCGGTTCGGGCGTCCTTGGCGTATTCGGCGAACACCGGCGACAGCAGCGCAGGGATGTCGGCGAGTGCCACATCGGCACGCAACCGCTGGGCCATCCGACCGAAGCCGGCCGAACCGCCCACGTAGATGTCGTAGTTGGTCTTGGTGCGTCCGTTGATCCCGATTTCGGCGTTGTACGGCCGCGCACACCCGTTCGGACAACCTGTCATGTTCAGCCGGATGCCCGTGTTCGGTGCGCCGGCGTCGGCCATTGCCTTGTCCAGTGCGTCGACCAACTGTGGCAGCACACGCTCGGCCTCACCGAGTGCCTGGCCGCATGTCGGAAGCGCCGGGCAGGCAATCGCGAGGCGCTTCAACGGTGTGACCTCGTCGGCCAGCGGAACCCCGTGGCTGCGCAGCACCGCTTCGACCTTGCTGCGGTCGGCCTTCTTCACTCCGCTCAGCAGCATGTCCTGACGGGCCGTGACGACGAACGTGTCGATCAGACCCGACTCGGCCAGCTCACGGAATGCCGAACGCCACCTGATCGTGGGGGTGTCAGCGACGCGACCGGATGGCACAGGAAGGCCGTAGGTGAACGTCTTCCCGGACGGCGACCACCCGTGGTACTCGCTCGGCGTCCATGGCTCGATGCCGGGCGACGGCAGGACGCGCACACCACAGCGTTGTTCGATCTGGTCACGCAACCAATCGCTGCTGTGATCGTCGATCGTGTACTTCAGACGGGCTTTGTGGCGATCGTCTCGCCGGCCGAAGTCGCGCTGCGTGGTGACGATCGCCTCGACCACAACACCGAGCTGATCCGGTGTGACCCAGCCGACCTCGGTGGCGAGACGCGGATACGTGTCCTCTTCGCGGGCGTGACTCATCCCCATCCCACCACCGGCGAAGATCATGAACCCCGTCAGTTCGCCGGTCGCGCCGTCGGCCAGGGTCGGGACGATGCCGACATCCTGGCTGTAGATGTCGATGCTGTTGTCGCCAGGCCACGCAATACCGATCTTGAACTTGCGGGGCAGATAGGTGTCGCCATAGATCGGTTCGATCGCGCTGCCCGATGCGAACGGGCCGTCGGCCGCTGCGCTGCCA
>JAYTRT010000021.1:0-2484 GCA_043746045.1 Actinomycetota bacterium
GCGAAGCCGGGATCGCTCCGGCAACGCCCCACGACGTTGCCGTAGCGCTGCGCACCGGCCCGAATTCGCTCGCTGCACAAGCCGCAGTTGTCGCAGCCGTGCCCCAAGCCGCGTCGGCGGACTCCGCAGCGAACCTGGTGCTGCTTAAACGCGTCGGCGTCGTCGACCCGTTGTCGGTCGACGACTACCGCGCCCACGGTGGCTATCAGGCCTTGCGCGCGGCTGTTGCGATGGGCCCGGCAAATGTCATCCGTGAGGTCACCGAGTCCAACCTCGTTGGCCGCGGCGGCGCAGCGTTCCCCGCAGGGCGCAAGTGGGCAGCGGTGGCCGGTCAGCCCGTACGTACGCATTATCTCGTCTGCAACGCAGATGAGAGCGAGCCCGGCACGTTCAAGGACCGCGTCATCATCGAGGGCGATCCGTTCTCGGTGATCGAGGCGATGACGATCTGCGCGTACGCGACGGGCTGCGAAATCGGCTACGTCTACCTACGTGGCGAGTACCCGCGTGCACGCGAGCACCTGCAGCACGCGATCCAAGCCGCCCGCGAGCGAGGCCTGCTCGGCCCCGACGTGATGGGGTTCGGCTTCGCGTTCGACATCGAGATCGTTCGCGGCGCCGGCGCTTACATCTGCGGCGAGGAGACGGCCATCTTCAACTCGATCGAGGGCTACCGCGGCGAGCCGCGCAGCAAGCCCCCGTTCCCCGTCGAGGTCGGTCTGTTCGGTAAGCCGACGGTCGTCAACAACGTCGAGACGTTGGTCAACGTGTTGCCGATCATGCTCATCGGCGGGCCGGCATTCGCTTGCATCGGCACCACCGGATCCACGGGAACGAAGGTCTTCTGCGTCTCCGGCTCGGTCGAGCGCGCCGGCGTGTACGAGGTGCCGTTCGGCGTCACGCTGCGCGAACTGATCGATCTCGCTGGTGGCGTGCCGAAAGGCCGCAGCCTGAAGGCCGTCCTGATGGGTGGCGCTGCCGGTTCGTTCGTGCGCGCCGACGAAATCGATTTCCCGCTCACGCTCGAAGGTGCCCGTGCTGCCAACACCACGCTCGGTTCGGGTGTCGTGATGGTGCTCGACGACTCCGTCGACATGGCCGTGTTCCTGCGCCGTATCGCCGCGTTCTTCCGCGACGAATCGTGCGGCCAGTGCGTGCCGTGCCGGGTCGGCACCGTTCGCCAAGAAGAGGCCTTGATACGCCTGACCATCGGCCCCCGCCAGGAGCACGACATGGTCCTGCTCCGAGAGGTCGGTCAGGTCATGCGCGACGCCTCGATCTGCGGCCTCGGCCAGACGGCATGGAGCGCGATCGAGTCCGCAATCGACCGATTGGGTGTGCTGACATGACACAGACCGACACGGCACGGATCGACACGACACGGATCGACCCACGACCCCAGGAAACACCGGTCGGCCTTCCTCGCCGGGCGGTCACGATCCAGCTCGATGGCCACGACATCAAGGTGCCGGAGGGCGCCACCATCCTCGACGCGTGCGAGTCGCGCGGCACGGCTGTGCCAACGCTCTGCTACGGCGACACGCTCGATCCCGTCAATGCCTGCCGGTTGTGCGTGGTCGAGGTCGAGAACAGCCGCGTGCTCGTGCCGTCGTGCTCGCGCAAGGTCGAGCCGGGCATGGTGGTGCACACGGACACCGAGCGCGTCCGCCACTCGCGCAAGATGGTGCTGGAACTTCTCGGTTCATCGGTCGATCTCTCCGCAGCACCCAGCGTCGCCGGCTGGATGAAGCAGTACGGGGCGGATCCCACGCGCTACGGCGAGATCGCCAAAACCGTCAAGCAGCCGGTGAAGATCGATAACGAACTGTACGTGCGCGACTACTCGCGCTGCATCCTCTGCTACAAGTGCGTCGACGCGTGCGGCGAGCAGTGGCAGAACTCGTTCGCGATCACCGTCGCCGGCCGTGGCTTCGACGCCCACATCAGCACCGAATTCGGCGTCGAGCTGCCAGAGTCGGCGTGCGTCTACTGCGGAAACTGCATTGCCGTCTGCCCCACCGGTGCGCTGATGTTCAAAACAGAGCACGACATGCGCGAACTCGGCACGTGGGACGAATCGGCTCAGCGCCAGACGGACACGATCTGTCCGTACTGCGGCGTCGGCTGCACGCTCACGTTGCACACCCAGGACAACGAGATCGTGAAGGTCACGTCTCCGCTCGATCATTCGGTGACGTCGGGCAACCTCTGCATCAAGGGCCGGTTCGGTTTCCAGCACGTGCAGAACCACAAACGCGACTGACTCTGCCCACTAGCTTTTCGTGATGGAGATCGACGCGGCAATCGAGTACGTCGAGGGCCACATCGACTACAGCACCTGGGCCGCGCGATCCGGCCGCACCGGCAATGTCGACCTCTCCCTCGACCGGATGCGCCGCTTCGTCGAGCTGCTCGGCAATCCGCAGGCGACGCTGCCGGTCATCCACGTCACCGGCACCAACGGCAAGGGTTCCACGTCGCGGA
>JAYTRT010000022.1:0-2482 GCA_043746045.1 Actinomycetota bacterium
CTGGCCTTCGGATTCGCCGCCGTCAGATTCGCCCGACGCCAACGCCGGATGCGCTGACTCGTCGGGCTCCTCGCTGGACGGGTTCGCCGGCTGTCGGGCGTCAGCCGAGCGCTGACGCCACGGCGGCGTGAATCGCATCGTGGACCGCCACGTTCTCGTTCCGGTCAGACCGGACGAGGATGATGTGCGGTCCTGCGACGTCGAGCGCCGTGGACAGTTCGCCTGCGGTGCCCACCGTCGTCGTCGGCAGCGAGTGCGCCGCCGCCAGGCCGAGCAGGTCGACCCCGTGGGGCGTACCGAACAACTGCTCGTAGCGTGAATTCGGCAGGCTCGTGGCCTGTGGCAGGAAGCTGAAGATTCCGCCACCGTCGTTGTCGATCACGACGATCCGTAAATCGATCCGCCGTTGGGCCAGCGCGATCAACGATGTGCAGTCGTGCAGGAATGCCACGTCACCGATCAGCACAAAAGTCGGCGCTCCCGAGCCAGTCGCGACACCGATCGCCGTGGCGATCACACCGTCGATACCGTTTGCTCCTCGATTCGAATAGACGAGCGAGTCCCCCAACACGGACGCGTACCACTCGACATCACGCACCGGCATCGATGACGAGATGACGAAGTTCGCACCCACCGGCAGCGACGCGCCGACGATCCGCGCAGTCTCCGGTTCGCTCAATCCTGCCGACGACGACGCGTCGAGAACCGACGCGATGGCCGATCGAGCAAGTCGCTCGGCGGCGGTCCACGTCCCCAGCCACGAGGCAGCCACCGGCTCGGCCCTGACGGCGAGCCCGGCACAGACGATGCCCACATCGGCAGTGATGTGCAGATCGATCACGGCATCCGGGTCGCGCCAGGTCGGCGCGTCGGATACATGGATCTGCAACGCATCGAGCCCGGCGAGCCAACGGGCGAGGACCTTCGAAACCGGTGCTTCCCCCAGGTGAACGACGATGTCCGGTGCGTTCGCGGCGACGAAACCGGCGCTACGGACGATGTCGTCGAAGGCCGTGATGACGTGTCCGAATCGACCGCTGCGCAAGCCGCTGCGCGCGTCGGCGAGCACCGGCCAGCCGAGCGAAGCGGCGAAGTCGGCGACGATCGTCGGGTCGCCACTTCCCCTCCCCGCAATCACGATCCCGTGACGCCCACGGATCCGCCTACCGATTTCGTCGAGCAGGAACTGATCGGGGACCCCGACGGAGCCGAGCATCATCGCGTTCTCGCCGACCTCGAAGGCGTGACGCGCCGGGAGGTCTCCGGCAGTACCGATCAATGGTTCACGGAACGGCAGGTTGAGGTGCACCGGTCCCGGCGCCGCGCCGGTTGCGCCGGTTGCGCACGCGAACGCATGTGCTGCGGTGGATCGCCAGGTGTGCGCGACCCGTCCGTCAGCGACACCCGGATCGGAGAACCAACGGACAGCATTGCCGAACAGCTTGATCTGATCGATCGTCTGCGGCGCCCCGACATCACGGAGTTCCGGCGGTCGGTCGGCGGTGCAGACGATCATCGCGACCGATGACTGATGTGCCTCGACGACGGCTGCATGGAAGTGGGTGGCAGCGGTTCCACTCGAGCACAGCACGATCGCCGGAATGCCGGTGCTGAGACCGATGCCGAGCGCGGCGAACGACGCCGAGCGCTCGTCGTGGAAGACATTCACCTGGAGTTCGTCCCGAGCCGCGAGTGCCAGCGCCAACGGTGTGGAGCGAGAGCCGGGTGCGATGACCGCGTGTGCCGCGCCACGGCGCACCCACTCATCGACCAACGTCGCGCAGAACGTCGCCGCGATGTCCTCCGGCATGTCCGTGTGGGTTGGTTGCATTGCGCCTATCGTGCCATGTATGCAGGTCGAGATCTGGTCCGACGTCGTGTGCCCCTGGTGCTACATCGGGAAGCGGCGCTTCGAAACGGCGATGCAGCGCGTCGCTGAGCACCGAGACGTCAGCTCGATCGACGTCGTCTATCGGCCGTACCAACTGGACCCGACAGCGCGCCCGGGGATGTCCGAACCAGTGGTGGACACATACGCGAAGAAATTCGGTGGTCCGGAGCGCGCCGCCGAGATCATCGGCCATGTCACCGCGTTGGCTGCGGCAGATGGAATCGACTTCGAGATGCAGATCGCGCTCCGTGCGAACACGCTGCTCGCTCATCGGTTGCTGTGGTTCGCCGCCCAACACGACGATGCCGAATCGGCCGACGGGACGAGCGCACACGCCGGTCGCCAGATCGCACTCGAGGAACGGCTCCTGCGGGCCTACTTCACCGAAGGCCTCGACATCGGGGACCCCGCAGTGTTGGCCGAATGCGCCGCCCGAGTCGGGTTCGAGCGGGCCGAGGTCAGCTCGTTCCTCGCCGGCGACGGCGGGCACGCCGAGGTCATGGAGGACCTGGCCAGAGCCGCAGCGAACGGGGTCACCGCTGTGCCCACCTTCGTGTTCAACGGCCAATTCGCGATGCCGGGTGCGCAGGA
>JAYTRT010000023.1:0-7809 GCA_043746045.1 Actinomycetota bacterium
CGCGGCGACGCAGACCCATCATCGCGATTCTTCGCAGGCCGACCCGGTACGAAGTGAGCCTGCGCAGAGCAAGCTTGCCCCCGGTGGATCCGCGTACGCCCGTGCCAACGGCCGCTGTCGCCGTCATCGGCGCGTCCTGTAACAGCGACGCACCGATGACGGCGAGTTCGTTGTCAACTCTCGCCCGAGGTTTACGGGCAGGTGACGATGACGTTGAACGGTTGTTGCGTAGTGGTCCCTCCGGTAATTGTATAGACCTGGACGTACAGTTTGGTGGTGGTGGTGCTTTGGAGCGTGGCGCCGACGTAGCCGGGCACGGGATTGTTTCCTTCGGTGGTCGATGCTGTGGATTCGACGAATACACAGGTAGTGATGTCACGTGGGAACGTCACGAGATAGTCGCCGCCCATTCCTGCGGGGAAGGGCGCGGATGTAACCCCGGCGCTGCCGCGTCGAAGCGAACCGTCCTTGTTCACTGACGCGAACATCGTCTTCGCGTCGATCTGATCCTTGGTGTAGTAACGGGCATCGTTGTTGACAATTCCGCCCGTCGGGGCCGGCTGGTAGTAGCCGACAATGTCGATGACGAGATCGAGCGTTCCGCCGTTGTTGTACGCCGAGATCGCACCGGCCGCAGACAGCCCGACGGTCACTTGGTTGGGTGTCGGCGCTTGACCTGCAACAACGTTGAGGTTTGATGCAGTTGGTCGCGGGGAGGCGTCGGCGGGGTAGATCGTGACGTAGCTGTCAGCCGTTGGATGCACTGCTGTGGCGTTGGTGGCAATGCCGGTTGCAGATGTAGGGATCGTACAATTGCCGTTGCTGCCCCAAACTGCGAATGTCACGACCTGAGCCGCCTGGAGCGGCGTGCTGAGCGTTCCAACATTGTTGGGAGCCGGTCGCGTATCGACGAGCCGGCACGGCACTATCGGGACAAACACCGAAGCGGTGCCGCCCGTCGCGCCCGCGGATTGGGCGAGGCCCACCGCTGTCACTGTTGCAGCGGCGATCGCCGCTGCAACACCCACGTGAACCAATCTGAACTGACGCATCATTCTCTCCTGCATCTCTCTTGGAAAGTCCAGCTTTGCAGATCGCGAGAGCATGCTTGACGAGGGTCGACGACGTAGATACCGGCGCTTCGGACTTCGACGGGTCTGATCGTGGGGCGTTAGTTCTTACGCTGGGGTTACCGGCGTACAGCAGGAGGCGAGTCCTGTAGATGGTGAAGCTCATTTTCGCGAACGCCACATGAGTGACGCTTTTGGTCAGACGAGGACGGCTTCCGTCGGGCGGCCAGGACTCGTGCAGCGAGTGCTTACCGAGCCCGCTCGACGTAGCCCGCATCGACGGTCGATCGTCAGCTGAGCGACGCTTCGCTCGCAGCGGGTCGGCTCGAAGCATCGTTCCCTGGGTGCTGTGCGGCGCTTCGATCTCCGCGGAGCTCGACGCGTCTCAGCAGTTGCGCGTTCGCGGCGACGACGATCGTCGACAGGCTCATCATCATGGCGCCGATGGCCGGCGCGAGGGTGATGCCGGCCCACGAAAACGCCCCTGCGGCCAGTGGGATCGCGAGCACGTTGTATCCAGCGGCCCAGGCCAGGTTCTGGCGCATCTTCCGGTACGACGCCTTGGAGAGTCTGATCACCCCGGTGACAGCGCGTGGGTCGTTGCGGGCGAGGACGACACCGGCGGACTCGATCGCGACATCGGTACCGGCTCCGATCGCGATGCCGACATCAGCTCGAGCGAGGGCCGGTGCGTCGTTGACGCCGTCGCCGACCATCGCGACCGTGTAGCCGCGTGCTTGGAGCTCTGCGACCTTGTCCTGCTTGTCCTCGGGGAGAACTTCGGCGAACACTTCGTCGATGCCGATCGCGGCCGCGACCGAATCGGCCACCTGTCGGGCGTCGCCGGTGATCATGACGACTCGTTCGACACCGATTGCGTGAAGGTCAGCGACCGCCTGACGGGCCTCGGGGCGGATCTCGTCCTCGAGTGCAACCGCACCGATGATCGCATCGTTGCGGATCAGGTGCAGGACCGCCGCGCCACGTGACGTCCACGTGTCGACCTGGCTGCGGATCGCTTCGGGGACCGAGAGGCCTCGCTCGCGAAGGAGCACCGGGCCGCCGACCGCGTACCGGGTGTCGTCGATGAGCGCCTCGACCCCTCGCCCGGTGATCGCTCTGAACTCCGTTGCAGCAGCGAGATCACCCCGTTGGCGAGCGGCTGCGACGATCGCACGGGCGAGCGGGTGCTCACTGTCGCCTTCGACCCCGCCGGCCAACCGAAGCACCTCGTCCGGTGTGATCGGCGAACCGATCACACCGGTGACGACGTGGTGGCCTTCGGTCAAGGTGCCTGTCTTGTCGAACAACACTGCGGTCACGCTTCGCATCCGCTCCAGCGCGAGTCTGTCCTTGACCAGGATCCCGTTTCGTGCCGCGACGGCCGTCGAGAGCGAGATGACGAGGGGGATCGCCAGGCCGAGCGCGTGTGGACAGGCGATGACGAGGACCGTCACGGTGCTGGTGACGGCCTGCCTGCTGTTGCCGGCCAACGTCCATGCGACGAAGGTGACGATCGCCGAGCCCGTTGCGACGTAGAACAACCAGCCCGCGAACCGGTCGGCCAGCACCTGGGCGCGACTGTTGGACTGTTGTGCTTCGGCGACGAGTCGCTGGATGCCGGCGAGTGCGGTGTCGTCACCAACGGCAGTGACCCGGACCCGGATCGACGAATCGGTCGCGATGGTCCCGGCGACGACCGAGTCCCCGACGGTCTTGGCTACGGGCCGTGACTCGCCGGTGATCATCGCTTCGTCGATCTCGGCCTCGCCGGCCTCGATCGCGCCATCGGCCGGCACACGCCCGCCAGCGCGAACGAGGACCAGTTGGCCCGGACGGAGGTCGAGGATCGCCACGGTGCGCGGCTGATCGCCGTCGATCAGTTCGGCCTCGTCGGGGATCAACGCGGCCAGCGCGGCCAGGGCACCTCGGGCCTGACCGATCGCCTTCATCTCCTGCCAGTGCCCGAGCAGCATGATCGTGACCAGCGCGGCGAGCTCCCACCAGAACTCGAGGTCGAACCAGCCGAGGCTCGACGCCATCGACGACGACCACGCCACGGTGATCGCCATCGCGATCAACAGCATCATCCCCGGGGCCCGGTCGCGCACCTCGGCGACTGCGCCCTTCAGGAACGGAGATCCGCCCCACGCGTAGATGAAGGTTCCGAGGACCGGACCGACCCAACCGACACCGCTCAAGTGGTACCCGAACCAGTCCATGATCATCCGGCTCGTCAGGATCACGGGGACCGAGACGAGCAACGTCAACCAGAACCGTCTCCGAAACACCTCCGGGTCGTGGCCGGCATGTTTGTCGTGACCGGCATGTGTGTCGTGACCGGCATGTGTGTCGTGACTGGCATGTGTGTCGTGACCGGCATGTCTGTCGGGGTGCCCCTCCATCGGGTGCCCCTCCATCGGGTGTGAGGAAGACGGAGTGCTGGTCATTGCGGTGGCGACGTGCCCAGCAGCGCAGCGAGGCGCTTGGCGTAGTCCTCCGGCTCGATCTCGCCGCGGGCCAGTCGCTCGGCGAGGATCTCCTGGGGTGTCGGGCGACTCGCACCCGTCGCTGGACTCGGTGCAACGGCGATCGGGTGCTGATGCGCTCCGTGTCGGAGCACGGTCACGACGATCCATGCGACCGCTGCGACGACGACGATCATCATGATCGCCATCCACCATCCGTTACCCGATCCCCAACCATCGCTCCATCGTCCGTCATGCATGAGTTCCTCGGTTCTTCCACATTCAGTGTCATCTCCGACAGGGTGTCGTACTAGAGCCGAATGGCCCGGTTCGGGCGCTCGTCAAAAAACCTGCGCCACCGCGCTCGGTCAACGGTGGTGCCCGTGTACCGTCAAGTACGACACAGTGTCGTAGACCCTGGAAAGGCTGTCATGTCTCGATTGACCACCACGATCACCCTCGCGTCGATCCTCGTCGTCGGCGCCTCGGCCTGCGGAAGCACGAGCAACAGCGCGACGGCGACCTCGTCTGCGCCGAAATCGTCCGTGCCGGCCACTTCCGCGCCGGCCACTTCCGCGCCGGCCACTTCCGTGCCGGCCACTTCCGCGCCGGCCACTTCTCCTGCAGCCAGCACCATCACGGCTGTCGGGTTCAACGCGGCCGACGAGACATTCGCCGAACGGATGATCCCACACCATCAGCAGGCCGTCGCGATGGCCGACCTCGCCCTCGCCGGCAAAGCCGACGCCAGCGCCGCCGTGAAGGACCTTGCGGCACGGATCAAGGGCGCGCAAGGTCCCGAGATCGGGATGATGCAGGGATGGCTGACGATGTGGGGTGCGCCGATGATGACGGGCGCGACGACCCCGATGGTGAGCGCCGGTGAAATGCCGATGAACAGCACTGCAACATCCGCAACGGCTGACACGCCGATGGACGGGATGATGAGCGCGGCAGACCTTGCGTCGCTCGCAGCGGCCAGCGGCACCAGCTTCGACACGATGTGGTTGACGATGATGGTCGAACACCACCACGGTGCGATCACGATGTCGATGACCGAGCAGCAGAGCGGTGCGAACCCGGATGCCAAGACCCTGGCCGGCACGATCATCAACGCTCAGAACGCGGAGATCGCAGAGATGAACACGCTGCTCGGCACGTGACGACGAACGCTGTCACGACCGGCGACTAACCTCGCACCCGGGAAGCCATGACCAAACGACCAGACGGTGCGCTCGAGCACGACATCCTGACCGTCCTGTGGCAGGCCGCCGAGCCGCTGCAGCCGGCCGACGTCAAGACCCGACTCGGTACGGACCTGGCCTACACGAGTGTCGCAACGGTTCTCGGGCGGCTGCATGACAAAGGACTCGTCGAGCGGCTGCCGGTCGGCCGTGCGTTCGCCTACCGAGCCGTGGTCGACGAGGCCCAACTCGCCGCACGTCGGATCGACGATGTTCTGTCGACAGCGAACGACCGGACCGCCGTTCTGGCCCGATTCGTGGGCACATTGTCCAGACGCGACGCGAAAGCACTCCGCAAACTCCTCGACGGCGCAGAGTCCTGATGTTTCCCGGCATCGTCGCACCCGTCCTCGTCGCACTCGTTCTCGGTGCCGCCGTGACGACGACCCACCGACGATTCCCACCGATGATCGCCGCCCGGATGGTCGTGATCACGGTGGTCGTTGTGGCGGCAGCCGCGCTCCCGACGATGTGGATGCTCGCGCTCGACTACGGGGCCCACGTCCGAGTCTTCGGATCAGCCTGGTGCACGATGCCGATGACCGGAAAACGGATCAATGCCTGGGTCGGCATTGCCGCCCTCTCGCTCACCGCATGGGGAGCGGTCCGCACTGCCCGCGTGCTCCGCGGCCACCACCGCATCCGGCGCGATCAACCGGGGCCTGTCGAGGTCGCCGACCACGACGAACCGTTCGCGTTCACGCTGCCCGGTCGAGGCGGTCACGTGCTGATCTCCCGAGGCATGGTCGAACTCCTCGAACCCGACGAACGCGTCGTCGTCCTCGCCCACGAACACGCTCACGCCCGACACCGTCACGACCGCTACCTGCTCGCCGCGCAACTCTCGACCGCTCTCGTGCCGATGCTTCGACCGCTGTCGACACGACTCCATTTCACCCTGGAACGCTGGGCCGACGAGGCCGCCGTTGCGGCCTGCGGCGACCGGCAGTTCGTTGCCCGGACGCTCGGTAAAGTCGCGCTCGCCACGTCCGTGCCGGTCGGAGCGCTCAGCTTCAACGGCCTCGGAGTGCCGGCACGGGTCGCAGCCCTCTTGGCGTCACCCCCGGACGTGCCGCGTTCATCCACTCGGCTCGTGCTCTGCGCGACCATCGCGATCACTGCCGTCTTCGGCGCGATCCAACTGCATCATCTCGCCGGCCTGATCTCGACGCTCTGTTTCAGCTGACCGTCAGCGGCCACTCGCAGACGACGGACCACGCAGCACCCGGTCTGTCAGAATGTCACGGTGTCCGTGGGCGAGGCAATCGTGCTCGTCCTCGCCGGCGTCGGCGGAGGGTTGTCCGGCAGCATCGCCGGCCTTGCCTCACTGATCAGCTATCCGGCACTGCTCGCGTTCGGCCTGCCGCCAGTCACGGCGAACGTGACGAACACCGTGGCTCTGGTGTTCAGCAGCACCGGGTCGGTCATCGGATCGCGGCCGGAGCTCACCGGGCAGGCTCCCCGCGTCCGCCAGCTCGCTGCTGCCGGGATCATCGGTGGCGCCGTCGGCGCGCTGTTGCTGCTCGTCACGCCAGCCGATTCCTTCGAACGGATCGTGCCGTTCTTGATCGCGATTGCATCAGTGGCGATCCTCGCCCGGCGCCGGCTGGTCGACGAGGTCGAGCCAGCCGCCCCGCATCGTGTCGGGCCGGGCGTCGTTGCAGGTGTCGGTGTGGTCGGCGTGTACGGCGGCTATTTCGGTGCAGGGGCCGGTGTGATGCTGCTCGCGTTGCTCCTGCTCACCACCGGCGAACCGCTTCCGCGTTGCAATGCGGTCAAGAACGTCGTGCTCGGTCTGGCCAACGGCGTCGCCGCTGTCGGATTCGCGATCTTCGGACCGGTGCGCTGGTCGGTGGTGCTCCCGCTCGGCCTCGGCCTTCTCGTCGGCGGTCGGATCGGACCGGTGATCGTGCGCCGCTCGCCTGCTCGAGTGCTGAGAGCGGTCGTGGCTGTGGCCGGCCTCGGCCTGGCGATCAAGCTCGGCTACGACACCTACCGTTGATCACGGCGTCACGAACGCCACGGAACACGGAACACGGAACAGCACGGAACACCACGGAACAGACGTTCTCGAACGACCGATCGATCAGCGGTCCATCAGCCCTGGCGGGGCGCGAGTTGCTCGACGACGACGCCAGAGGCGTCGACGAGCGATGCGCTGAACGACGTGTTCTCACTGAACGCGTAGGCCGCGGCGACGTCGGTCGCGGGCTGGGGCCCGGCGGAAGCACCGATGGGCACGAGCGGCACGGTCGTCGGCGCCCGTCCATCGACGTCGAATCGGACCGCCACGGCCTGGCCCGGATCCTGATAGGCGACCACGATCACGGTGGCGTTCATCGCGCTGTATCGGACGAGGTGGGCCGAGCCGTCCAGGACCACCGGTTCCTGGTCCTCCCAGCTTCCGATGCGGCCACTGCCGGCCACGTCGACATGGGTCTTCAGCGTTGCCGCGTCCGGCGAGAGGCTCAAGGTCCAGCGGTCACCAACGGCAGTCATGACCGTTCCGACATCGGTGAACGGCAGTGGAGCCGCCACTGCGGGCGCGGCCGTCGGGTCGGGGTCGACCGGGGCCTCAGGCGGTTGCAGCGCACGCCGAAGCAGGTCGCCCCACTCCGTCGTCGTCGCTCTGCGCGTCGACGCAGCAGCCCGGAGCAGGGCATCGAACTGAAGATCGCCCGAGAGGGTGACGGTGGTGTTGCCGTCGTGCCATTGCAGCAGGGTCCCTCCGTCCGGATCGGCACTCCACATGATCGACAGCGGCGCCCCGAACGCGTCGACGGTCACGGTGCGGTGGCTGCTGTCGACCCTGTCCGGCGACGCCAGAAGCAGCCGCGCGATGTCCAGATCGTGCGGGGTTCTCGGAGCGACAGAGACGGTGATGCGTCCCCCGACACCGATCTTGGCCGGTGGGTAGTAGGTGATGAAACCATCGGCTTCATAGCTGGAACGGCGCGAGTTGAAGAACGCCGTCGGTCGGGAGACGATCTGATCCAGACCAGTCAGGAGCGGCGCGGCTATCCGCCC
>JAYTRT010000024.1:0-7801 GCA_043746045.1 Actinomycetota bacterium
AAACGCTTCAGCATGGAATGGAGCCACCCTGCACCGCGGATGCGCGAGCTGATCCTGGCGATGCGTGCGATCTGGGACACGTGGTTGAACGGGACGAAGTTGGATTTCAGGGGCGAGTTCTACAAACACACCCTGATGACACCCTTTTTTGCTCCCGATGCATCGGACCTCAGTGAGTACGGCGTTCCGAAAGTGTTCCTGGCTGGCGTCGGCGAGCTGATGACCGAGGTCGCCGGGGAGGTCTGCGACGGATTCATCTGCCACGGTTTCACCACCGAGAAATACCTTCGCGAGGTCACGCTTCCAGCATTGCAACGTGGGCGGGAGAAGGCCGGCAAGACGATGGACGGCTTCGAGATCGTCGGACCCAGCTTCGTCGTCACCGGCAACGACGAGGCCCAGTTGCAGGCAGCGACGGCGGGAACGCGTCAACAGATCGCGTTCTACGGTTCCACGCCGGCGTATCGCGGTGTTCTCGAACTGCACGGCTGGGGCGGATTGCAAGAGCAGTTGAACGTGCTCAGCAAACAGGGTCGGTGGGTCGACATGGGCGACCTCGTCACCGACGAGATCCTCGACACCTTCGCCGTCGTCGGTGAGCCCGAGGCGATTGCACCCGAGTTGAGTCGACGCTACGGGGACGTGATCCAACGGATCAGTATCTACGCGCCGTACACGTCGGATCCCGAGCGCTGGCAGAGGGTCATCGCCGACGTCAAGGCCAGCTGAAGGTTCCCGACGGCCGAGGAATCACGCGCCGAGGCCGCTCAACCAGCGCAAGACATTGTCACCGAGTGCGTCCACGTCGTATCCGCCCTCCTGCAGGACCACGGTCGGCAAACCCAGTTCAGCCACTGCTGCTCCGCAACGTTCGAAACCGTCCGCCGTGATCGAAAGGTCGCTGATCGGATCGGTGACGAACGTGTCGAGGCCGAGCGAGACGATGAGGAGCGACGGACCGAATTGCTCGGTCTTGTCCATTGCCCGACGCAATTCGGCGAGATAGGTGTCGTCATCGGTGCGGGCCGCGAGCGGCAGATTCAGATTGTGGCCGGATCCACGACCGGCACCAGTCTCGTCGGCGTAGCCGACGTTCCACGGATATGCGCGCACCGGATCGCCGTGCAGCGAGACGTACTGCACATCGTCGCGCTCGTAGAAGATCTCCTGCGTGCCGTTGCCGTGGTGGTAGTCGACGTCCAGCACCGTCACCTTCGATCCGGTGGTGGACGCAACGTAGTTCGCAGCGATCGCGGCGTTGTTGAAGAAGCAGTAGCCGCCGTACAGACCACTGGTGGCGTGGTGGCCGGGCGGCCGACACAGTCCGTATGCCGATTGCTCGCCGTCGAGGACGATGCGCGTCGCCGACAGCGCGGTGTCCACAGCAGAGACGGCAGCGGCATATGTACCGTGCGTCAGCGGCGTGGTCGTCTCGAAGCACCAGTAGCCGAGCCGGGCGAGAATCGATGCCGGCTCTCCCCGTTCGCCCATCCCGCGCCGTAGCGCCGGCCGATAGAACACGTCGGGCATGACATCGGCTGTTGCCCCGGCTGCCTGCTGATATTCCTGCCACGCGGTCGACAGGAACCGGATCAGGCCGTCGTCATGCACCGCTCGAATCGGTTCGATGCCCCAATCGTCCGGCCGCTGGAAATGAAAGCGATGATCCGCTTGCAGGGTCGACCGGATCGCTTCCGCCCGCCCGATGTGCTCGAAGGCCGGCATGATCTGTGATTGCTCGATACCGACCTTCGGGTCGTGACCGAGATGGGCCGGTGTGTAGACGACCTTCATTCGATCAGCTCGAGTTCTTCGCTCATGTACTGCTCCCGACATTTGGCGCGTTGCAGTTTGCCGGACGAGGTTTTCGGCAGAGTGCCGGCTCGGACGAGCATCACGTCGCGTGGCGGCAGACCGCAGACATCGATCGTCCGCTTGTGGATCGCGTCCCGAACCGACACAGGATCCTCGGTACGCACCTCGGCGACGACGACGACAGTTTCCTTGCCCTTGTACCCGTCGACTCCGAACGCGATCACGTTGCCGGCGCGAACACCGTCGAGACCACCGACGGCGCGCTCGATGTCCTCGGGGAACACGTTCCGCCCGCCGACGATGATGATGTCCTTGATCCGGCCGCAGAGGACGAGTTCGCCGTCGAGCATGTAGCCGAGGTCACCGGTGCACAGCCATCCGTCGGCGAACAGCGCTGCGGTCGCGTCCGGCCGTTTGTAGTACCCGGGAGTGACCGATGTACCACGGATCAACAGCTCGCCGACGTGACGCTCGGCGAGCTCCGCGCGGGTGTCCGGGTCGACGATACGCATCTCCAGATCAGGCACCGGACGTCCGAGAACGGGCAGCCGGCGGACGCTGTCGGCGTCGTAGTCGGCCGGCGACGACTTCGCCACAGGTTTGGCGATCCGGTCGCGTTCGAGGGCGTCGCGGTCGACGTCGTCGGTGACGAGCCCACGATGGCGCGCCGGGAACGCGCCGCCGATCGCAACCTCGGCCATGCCGAATGCCGGAAACACGCCGCCCGGATCGAAGCCGAAGCGCGCGGCTGCCTCCACGAACGCTTCGACTGCCACCGGATCGACCGGCTCGGCGCCGCTGAGGGCGAGCGTCAGGCGAGACAGGTCGAGGCCCTCCATCCGCTTCAGTGCGCGCGTGGCGAGGACCCACGCGAAGTTCGGTCCAGCCGTCGCGGTGCCGCCGTGATCACTGATCCACTGCATCCAGTTACCAGGATGGGCCATGAAATCCTGCGGTGCAGCCTGGATCAGTTGGCAGCCGTTGGTCATCGGGATCGACAGGAATCCAACGAGACCCATGTCGTGGTAGAGGGGCAACCACGACACCATCACTTCGTCGGGGCCGAGTTCGGCAGCAGCGCACGAGGCGTCGATGTTCGCGGTCAGCACGCGGTCCGGAATCATGACGCCCTTCGGCTCACTCGTCGAACCACTCGTGTACTGCAGCACGATCAGACGCTCTGGATCGTTGGCTGGTACCTCCAGTCGATCGGCGGTCGGCCGCCCCGCTCCGGGCATCACCGCCCCGATCCGCTCGATCGGAGGGTCTCCGGGACCCGCGACGTAGAAGTCTGCGAGCATGTCGTCGATCAGCACGAGCTTGGCATCGCCGTGCTGGATCCTGGCTCGCGTGCTCTCCACGAACGCATCGAGCGACGCCATCCTCATCGGGAGCGGGAGCACCATGCTCGCGATACCGCTGAGCCAGCAACCCTGGATGACGGTCATCAGCGAACGGCTGGTGGGACCGAGGATCGCAACATGGTCTCCCGGAACGAGACCGCGTGCCTGCAAGGCTGCCCCGACGGCTCGGGCCTCGTCGTGGATCTGTCGCCACGGGACAAAATCGCTACCGTCCGTCGGCCTGACCGACGCCCCGACGAATCGAACGCCGGTGGGTCGGTCCGCCGCGGTCTGCAGACGGTCGGTGATGGATCCTGCATTCAGTGCCATAACACGTCAGACGCTACTGGTCCGGGCCCGGCGGAACGGCGCTCTATCGGGCCCGCCCGGAAAGCGGCAGGGGCAAGATCGCGTGCGGCTCGTACAGTGGAACACTATGGCTCGCGCCGACTCCGACACCCCTCCATACCGGTACTCTGCGACGCTCGCTCAGGACATCGAGCAGCGTTGGCAACAGTTCTGGGACACGCACCGCTCCTTCGAAGCGCCGAATCCGGCTGGCCCCCTTGCCGATGCGAACGCCCTGCCGGTCGACGAGAACGGGTCGCACAAGAAGCTTTTCGTCCTGGACATGTTCCCCTATCCGTCCGGAACGGGGCTGCACGTCGGCCATCCACTCGGATACATCGGTACAGACGTGTACAGCCGCTACAAGCGGATGGCCGGCTTCAACGTCTGTTACACGATGGGCTTCGACGCCTTCGGACTTCCAGCTGAGCAGTACGCGGTCCAGACCGGGCAGCACCCGGCGGTCACCACGGCATCGAACGTCGCCAACATGCGCCGACAGCTCCGTCGCCTGGGCCTCAGCCACGATCAACGGCGCAGCATCGACACCACCGATCCGGCGTACTACCGGTGGACGCAGTGGATCTTCCTGCAGGTCTTCAACTCGTGGTACGACACCGACGCACCTGCGCGCAACGGCGACGGCAGTGGTCGCGCCCGACCCATCGTCGAGCTGATCGCCGAGTTCGAATCCGGCGCTCGCCCGACAGGCGCTGGCCGGCCGTGGGCGGAGCTGACGGTCGGCGAGCAGCGCGCTGCTGTCGACGCACGGCGCCTCGCCTACGTGTCCGACGCTCCGGTCAACTGGTGTCCCGGACTGGGCACCGTCGTCGCCAACGAAGAGGTCACTGCCGACGGTCGGAGCGACCGGGGCAACTTCCCGGTGTTCAAGCGCACGATGCGTCAGTGGATGATGCGGATCACGTCGTATGCCGATCGTCTGATCGACGATCTGGATCTGCTCGACTGGTCCGACGCGATCAAGACCATGCAGCGCAACTGGATCGGCCGCAGCGACGGAGCACGCGTCCGGTTCGCCAGTCCGGCTGGCGACATCGAGGTGTTCACGACCCGTCCGGACACGCTGTTCGGAGCCACGTTCATGGTTGTCGCCCCGGAGCATCCGATGCTCGGTGCGCTGACGACGGATGCCCAGCGCGTTGCTGTGGCCGACTACAAGCGCTCGGCAGACTCGAAGAAGGACATCGACCGTCAGGACGCGACACGTGAAAAGACAGGTGTGTTCACCGGCTCGTACGCGACAAATCCGGTGAACGGCCAGCAGGTGCCAGTCTGGACAGCCGACTATGTCCTGATGGGCTACGGCACGGGCGCAATCATGGCGGTGCCGTGTGGCGATCAACGCGACTTCGAATTCGCGCGACGCTTCGATCTGCCCATCCCAGCGATCCAGCAACCGCCCGACGCATGGTTCGCAGCACACAGCATCGAGCCCACTCTCGACACGGCGTCATGGCCAGAGGCCTTCGTCGGCGACGGCAGTTACGTCCAGTCAACGAACGACGAGATCAGCCTGGACGGCACCGATTCCGTAACGGCCGGAAAGCAGATGATCAACGAATGGTTGATCACTCACGAGGCCGGACACGGCACCACCAACTTCAAGTTGCGCGACTGGCTGTTCAGTCGTCAGCGCTACTGGGGTGAGCCGTTCCCCATCGTCTACGACGAGCACGGACCGGTGGCCCTACCGGAAACCGATCTACCGGTGATGCTGCCGGAGACGGACTCGTTCTCTCCACGAACGTTCGCCCCCGATGACGAGTTCAGCAATCCCGAATCACCGCTCGATCGTCTCGACTGGTGGACAGAGGTGACCGTCGACGTGGGTGACGGCGAGCGCACGTATCGCCGCGATACGAACGTGATGCCGCAGTGGGCCGGATCGTGCTGGTACGAACTGCGATATCTCGACCCGACCAACGAGAACGCGTTCGTCGACCCGCTTGTGGAGCAGTACTGGATGGGCCCGCAAGCCGATGGCATCGACGGTCGACGGCATCCGGGTGGCGTTGATCTGTACGTCGGCGGTGTCGAGCACGCCGTGCTCCACCTGCTCTACTCCAGGTTCTGGCACAAGGTCCTGTTCGATCTCGGACATGTCAGCTCCTGGGAGCCCTACTACCGGCTCTACAACCAGGGCATGATCCTGGCGGCCGCGTACAAGGACGAACGCGAGATCTACGTCGACGCCACCGAGGTCGAGGAGCGCGACGGGGCGTTCTTCCACGACGGCTCGCCCGTCACGCGTGAGTGGGGCAAGATGGGCAAGAGTCTCAAGAACGCCGTTTCGCCCGACGACATGTACGACGCGTACGGCGCCGACACCCTGCGTCTGTACGAGATGAGCACCGGCCCGATGGACGCGTCCCGGCCGTGGGAAACCCGCGACGTCGTTGGCATGTATCGGTTCCTGCAGCGCGTCTGGCGCAGCATGGTGGATGAGGAAACCGGCGAACTGACGCTCGGCGAGGCGGCCGACGAAGCAACGAAACGCGCGCTGCATCGCACCATCGACGGTGTGCGCGCCGATCTCGACGGGTTGCGATTCAACACGGCGATCTCGAAGTTGATCGAGTTGAACAACCTCGTCACCAAGCTCGGGCGGTGCCCCGTCGATGTCGCCGAGCCGATGATCCTGATGCTCGCACCGTTGTGCCCCCACGTCGCCGAGGAACTCTGGGCCAAGCTCGGACACGGCGCCTCGTTGATCCGCGAACCGTTCCCCGTTGCCGACCCGGCGTTGCTGATCGAGGACACGATCGAGATGCCCGTTCAGGTCAACGGCAAGTTCCGCGGCAAGATCCTCGTCGCATCCGCGGCGACCGACGCCGACGTCGAAGCCGCAGCACTGGGCGACGCGCGGATCATCCATGCCCTCGGTGGGGCGACGCCGAAGAAGGTCATCGTCGTGCCGGGCCGGACGGTGAACATCGTCGCCTGATCGACGAAGGTTTGCGCCACTGGAGGGTTTCCCACGCACCCGGGTGCGGCGCAAACCCTCCAGTGGCGCAAACCCTCCGACGGGCGTGTCAGACGGTGAGGGTCGGGTCGACGAGGACCCGGCCGACCATCCCGCCGACGAGAATCTTGTCGAGCGAATCGGCCAGGACGTCGAGGCCCACGATCTCGACGTTGTCCGCGTGCTCGCTGTCGATCTGAGGAGGCCGGAGGTCGGTGGCAATCCGCCGCCACAGCGCGCGGCGTTCGGCAATCGGCGTCTGCACACTGTCGACACCGAGCAGGTTCACGCCACGCAGGATGAACGGGAAGACCGACGTCGGGAGATCGCCACCGCCGGTCAGTCCGCTCGCCGCGATCGACGTTCCGAAACGCATCGTGCGCAGCGCATACGCCAGCGTGGACCCGCCGACGCAGTCGACGCAACCAGCCCACCGCTCGCTCTCCATCGGTCGCTTCGACTCAGCCGACGTCTCGTCTCGCCCGATGACATCGGACGCGCCGAGGGCACGCAACCAATCGCCCGACTCCGGCTTTCCGCTGCTGGCCACCACCTCGAACCCGAGAAACGCCAGGATGCCGACCGCCATCGAGCCGACACCTCCGGTGGCGCCGGTGACCAGAACGGGGCCTGACCCGGGTTGGAGACCGACGTGTTGCAGCGCCGCGACGGACTTGGCTGCGGTGAAGCCGGCCGTACCGATCATCATCGCCTGTTTCGAAGAGAGACCACCGGGCATCGGTACGACCCAGTCGGCCGGAACCCGCGCCTCGCCTGCGAAACCGCCGTGATGGGCTACACCGAGGTCGTAACCATGAACGATGACGTGCTCGCCGACGACGACGTCGTCCGACGACGATTCGAGAACGATTCCGGCCAGGTCGACGCCCGGGATCAGCGGGTCGATCCGCGCGACGCGGCCCTTCTCGGTGCTGGCCAACCCGTCCTTGTAGTTGATTCCCGAGTACTCGACTCGGATCAGAACCTCGCCGGCAGGGCCAGAAGCAAGATCGTCGGTGGACATCTCGGTGACCGAACGGGTCCACCGATCATCGACGCGACCAACAATGAAGGCGGGGAAGGTGCTCACTGGATCACCCTACGCAACATGGCTGTGCTCCCGTGTCGTCAGCCACCGTCGCGAGGAGAAGCGACGATGGTTGACGACCGCGCGTGACGTCATCAACACGAGTTGTGCAGCCCACAGGCCGGCGATGCCCAGTGCCGGATGGATCGCGACTGCGATCAACACCGGTGCAAAGGGGATCAGGTTGCAGACCGCAGCTCGGCCGAGGAAGCGAGTGTCGTGGCC
>JAYTRT010000025.1:0-22476 GCA_043746045.1 Actinomycetota bacterium
TGACCTGCGGGAAAGCGCGAATCCAACAGGTGGTCAGCGGTGGACGCACCACATCGTTCTGCCCGCGCTGCCAAAGGTGACGCCGGCTGCCCACTAGCCTCGGACCGTTGTGTTTCTCAAAGCGCTGACCCTCAAAGGCTTCAAGTCGTTCGCCGACACCACCGTGATGCAGCTCGAGCCGGGCGTCACCGTGGTCGTCGGTCCCAACGGATCTGGAAAATCGAACGTCGTCGATGCCATCGCGTGGGTTCTCGGCGCGCAGGCCCCGAGCGCCGTCCGCAGCCAGAAGATGGACGACGTGATCTTCGCCGGCACGATGAAGCGGCCGGCGCTCGGACGGGCCGAGGTGATGCTCACCCTCGACAACGCGTCTGGTCTGCTCCCGATCGAGTTCAGTGAAGTCACCATCAGCAGAATCCTGTTCCGCACCGGCGAGAGTGAGTACGCGATCAACGGCGTCGGTTGCCGGCTGCTCGACGTACAGGAGCTGCTCGCCGATGCCGGTGTCGGTCGCCAGCAACACGTCATCGTCAGCCAAGGTCAGATCGACGCCGTCCTCAACGCTCGTCCAGAGGATCGCCGGGCAATCATCGAAGAAGCTGCGGGCGTGCTGCGCTTCCGGCGTCGCAAGGAGAAGGCCGAACGACGGCTGGAAGCCACCGAGGCCAGCCTGATGCGGGTCCAGGATCTGCTGCGCGAGGTCCGCCGACAGCTGCGGCCTCTCGAACGTCAGGCTGAAGCGGCGCGCCGACATGGCGACCTGATCACCGAGCTGCAGGGTTTGAAGGTGTTCGTCGCCGGCCGGGAGATCTCGTCACTGCGGACGCGTCTGACGGCGCTGGCCGGCGACACGATCAGCAGTGGTCGCGCCGAGCACGACCTCCGCGCCGAACTGGGCCGCCTCGACACGGACGTGCTCGAAGCCGAAGCCGAGTTGACGGCTCGTGGTGACACCGACATCAGCGATGAATTGGTGCGGGTGGAGCAACTGCGCGAGCGGGCGCGTGGTCTGGCAGCGGTGCTCGTCGAACGTCGCCGGTCGATGGAACGCGATCGCGGTCAGCTGATGGACGCGGGTGTCGTCGCCAATCTCGAGAACGACGCGGCGCGATTCGCGGCCGAACTCGCGACGGTCACCGATGAACTGTCGAGCCTGGCCCCTGAGGCCGAGCTGCTTGCCGAGGAAGAGGGAACGTTCCAGTCCGAGCGCGGTCAACTGATGACGGTCATCCAGGGCGTGTCGTCCGGGTCCAATGCAGCGAGCGCGGCCGCCGAGGTTCGCGGCGAGTTGCGTTCGCTCCGCGCCGGGCTCGAGCGTGGTGAGGCAGAATTGCGTCGCCAGATGGGACGGCGCGAGAACCTTCGGCAGCGGATCGAGCGATTGGAAGCCGACGCCGCCAGGTTCAAGAGCGAGTGCGAGCAGTCGCAGAGCGCCGAACAGCCATTGGTGACAGAGGTCGAGCTGGCCGAGACCCGTCGACTCGTGGCGGTTGCAGCCGCCGATTCGGCGACTGCACTCCGTCAATCCGCTTCCGAAGAACTGTCTCGCTGGCGGGCCAGATCCGATGCGCTACAGATGGCGATGGACAGCGCACGCGCACGCGCCGGCGCCGAGCGTCTGGCCAACCTCGACGGCGTGGTCGGCACACTGCTCGAGCTCGTCGAGATCGACCCGGGGTGGGAGACCGCAGCCGAAGCAGCGATGGGTGACGCGCTGCTGGCGGTCGTGTTCGCCGATCCGAAGGCGGCAAGGAACGCGTTGGAGTCGCTGCGGACTGCGAAGACGGCAGGCGCGGTCATCGCCCTCGGCGCACCCTCGACCACGTCTGCCACTCCGCCCGTCGGCGAACCGGTGCGCGCCCACGTGCGTGCCCACGCGAGCGGCAGCCGCGTCGAGAAGGAGGCGATCGAGGCGCTGTTGGACAACCTGCTCGGCGGAGCGGTGCTCGTGCGCGAGATGTCCGATGCAGTGGACGCCGCGTTGACCCACCCGACGGCAACGGTCGTGACCGAGCACGGCGACCGTTTCGGAAGAGCTGGCTGGCGCGTCGGAACCGCCGGCGGGGGAGCGACTGCAGCTGCGCTCGAAGAAGCGGTCGGTCGCGCCGCTCACGCTGCCGCGGAGTTCGACCGCAGCGAGGCCGCGCTGAACGCTGCCAAGGCGGAGCTGCACGATGCTCAGCAGCACGAGAACGATCTGACACGACGGCTCGACGCGAACGACGCCAAGTTCGCAGCGGCGACGGAGGCGTTGGTGCGTGTCCAGAGTGATCGACGCGAGTCGTTGACGGAGGTCGAATCCGTCGAGCGTGCTGTCGCCGAGGCGACCGAGCGGGTCGAACGAGAAGGAAGTCGGATCGCTGAACTGGAATCCCTCGTTCCGGCCCTCGAGGCCGACGAGCAGGCCGAGGAGGCCGCAGCCCGCGCCCGCGGTGAAGCACGTGCTCGCATCGAAGGGCGGGCTGCGTTGCTCGCGTCACGTCGCAAGGATCTCGAAGTGAGGAACGCCGGCCTGCACGAGCGGCAACGCTTCCTGGAACGGCGGATCGAGGAGACGAACCACCGGCTCGAGGCCGACGTCGTTGCCCGTGCCGAGGCAGCCGAGCGACGCCAGGCGATCGAGCGCAGCCTTGTGGCTGCCGGACGGTTGAGCGACGTGGTGGAGGCGCATCGGCAATCGATCGAGTCCCGACTCGCCGAACTGCACGAGCAGCGACGCCGTCAGAGCGAGGCGGTGCGCGCGCTCGTCACCCGACTCGACGAGACGCGTCGGGCGCGCACGTCGGCAGAGAAACTGCTCGACGAGACTCGTGAGCGGGCGCGGCGAGTCGAGGTGGAAGAGGCCGAGGCGCGAATGCGGCTCGAAGCTGCTGTCGAGACGCTGCGCCGTGACCTGGAGATGGAACCCGAGGCAGCCGAATTGGCCGAAATGCCGACACTGCCGGAAGGCGTGGACGCCGCCGCTCGCGTGCGCGACCTCGAGCGAGAACTGCGACTGCTCGGTCCGATCAATCCACTTGCTCTGGAAGAGTTCAACGAGTTGCAGGAACGCCACACGTTCCTCGAGGAACAGCTCGAGGACGTCCGCAACACACGGCGCGAGCTGTCGAGAGTGATCAAAGCAGTCGACATGGAGATCCAATCCGTCTTTGCTGCTGCCTTTGCCGACGTTTCTATCAATTTCCAGAGCCTGTTCGCGATGCTGTTTCCGGGCGGCGTCGGGCGACTCCTGCTGACCAACCCGGACGACCTGCTGAACACCGGTATCGAGGTCGAGGCCAAGCCGAGCGGAAAGAACGTCAAGAAGCTCTCCCTCCTTTCCGGTGGCGAGCGTTCGCTGACCGCGCTCGCGTATTTGTTCGCGGTGTTCCGCAGCAGGCCGTCACCGTTCTACGTGATGGACGAGGTCGAGGCCGCGCTCGACGATGTCAACCTGCATCGCTTCCTCGCACTCGTTGCCGAGTTCCGTCGAGACGCGCAATTGATCGTCGTCAGCCACCAGAAACGGACGATGGAGGCGGGCGACAGTCTGCTCGGCGTGAGCATGCAGCCCGGTGGCTCGTCGAAAGTCGTGACCGAACGCCAGAGCTCCAACGTCTGACGCCGGTCGCGTCGCCGCGCCGGCGTAACGACTATTGTCCCCACGATCGTGAGTGAAACTGTTGCGACGACGACCGAACTCGACGCGGCATCGCGCCCGTCGCCGGCGATCCAACTGGTGAGGCTGCGCAAGACGTTCGCATCGTCGGGTCGTGAGGTCGTCGCGGTCGACGATGTCGACCTCGAGATCGGCGAGGGCGAGTTCTTCTCGCTGCTCGGACCGTCGGGCTCGGGCAAGACCACTGTGTTGCGGATGATCGCCGGGTTCGAGATGCCAACGGCCGGCGCAGTGCTGCTGCAGGGCCGCGACGTCACCCGGGCGGCTCCGTACGACCGCGACGTGAACACGGTGTTCCAGGACTACGCACTGTTCCCGCACATGTCCGTTCAGAAGAACGTCGAGTACGGACTCAAGGTGAAGGGCGTGGCCAAGGTCGAACGGAGGCGACGCGCCGGCGAGATGCTCGAGGCAGTTCGGCTCGACGGTTTCGGCCCTCGCAAGCCGACCGAGATGTCGGGAGGCCAACGCCAACGCGTCGCATTGGCTCGCGCGCTCGTCAACCAACCGAAAGTGCTCCTGCTCGACGAGCCGCTCGGCGCACTCGACCTCAAACTGCGCGAGGAGATGCAGGTCGAGTTGAAGGGGATCCAGCACGATGTCGGCATCACGTTCGTGTTCGTGACCCACGATCAGGGCGAGGCGTTGAGCATGAGCGGTCGCATCGCCGTGTTCAACAACGGCCGGATCGAGCAGGTCGGTTCGCCACGCGACATATACGAACGACCGACCACAGCATTCGTCGCCGGATTCGTCGGTACCTCGAACCTGCTGTCCTCCGCGGTCTCGCAACGACTTCTCGGTGTCGGCGCTGCGCACACGGTCCGTCCGGAACGTGTGCGGCTGCTCGGCGATGCCCAGCCGGTCGGGGCCGGCGAGGTGTTCGTCGACGGTGCGGTCGCCGGCGTCCAGTACCTCGGCGCAGAGTCACGCCTGACCATCCGCCTCGCCGACGGGTCGGACATCGTCGCTTCTGTTTCCAGCGATGGTCTCAGCGGTCTCGCCATCGGAGTCGTCGTTCGCGCTGCGTGGCCGCGCGCCGCCTGCTTCGCTGTCGACATTCCAGAACACGACATTCCAGAACACGTCATTCCAGAAGACGTCATTCCAGAAGACGTCATTTCAGAACACGTCACTGCAGTACGCGACGTGCCGGAACAACAGCTCGCCAATCGTCCAAACACGCAAGGGGAGACAACATGATCAGCAAACGGTTCGCAGTGGGCTTCGGTACGGCACTCGCTCTGATCGCCGCCAGTTGTGGCAGCAGCAGCACGTCGACCAGCGGCGGCACCGCATTGAAATCGATCGGCAAGGGCGAGGGCTCGCTGCAGCTGATCGCGTGGGCCGGCTATGCCGAGAACGGCAGCACCGATCCCGCCTACAACTGGGTCGGCAAGTTCGAGACCGATTCCGGATGCAAGGTCGACGTCAAGGTCGGCAACACATCCGACGAGATGTTCCAACTGATGCAGACCGGCGGCTACGACGGCGTCTCGGCATCGGGTGATGCCAGCGTCCGACTGATCGACTCGGCGCTTGTCGCCCCGGTCAACACGGCGCTGTTCACCAACTACGCCGACATCTCGCCGTTCTTGAAGGACACTGATTACAACAGCAGTGGTGGCAAGAACTACGGCATCCCGCACGGTTGGGGTGCCAATTACCTGATGTACAACCCCAACGTCGTGAAACCGGCGCCCGATTCATGGAGTGTGGTGTTCGACAAGAACTCTCCGTACAAGGGCAAGATCACTGCATACGACGCTCCGATCTACATCGCCGACGCCGCGCTGTACCTCGCGACAGCACAGCCGGCTCTCGGGATCAAAGACCCTTATTCGCTGACCCAGAAGCAGTTCGACGCCGCCGTGGCACTGCTCAAGGATCAGCACAGCGTGATCGGCGAGTACTGGGCCAACTATGCGCTGTCGGAGACCGCGTTCGAGCAGGGTTCGATCGCGCTCGGCACGACTTGGCAGATCATCGCCAACCTGTCCAACGCGACCCTCAAGAAGGCGGGTAGCACCGAACTGAAGACCGTGTCGCCGAAGGAAGGCTCGACGGGCTGGAGCGACACATGGATGGTTTCGTCGAAGGCCAAGCACCCGAACTGCATGTACATGTGGATGAACTACATCACCACGCCGGCCGTGCAGGCTCAGGTGGCCGAGTACTTCGGCGAGGCCCCGGCCAACCCGAAAGCATGCGCCCTGATCCCCGACGACCCGACGTTCTGCGACGTGTTCAAGGCCAAGGACTCGGCGTTCGCTTCGGCGATCAAGTTCTGGGCAACACCGCGCAAGCAGTGCCTGAACGGATCGGGCGACAATTGTGTGCCGTTCGCCGACTGGATCAAGGCCTGGACCGAGATCAAGGGCTGACGGACGGTTCGGCTGCAGGTCGGCGCTCATGCACGCCGTCGACACCAGCGATGCGGATCCGATGACCGTGGCAGGGCCCAACGGCTCGGCCACGGTCAAGCGGCGCGTCTCGCGATTCTTCTCGGCCCGGCCCAACGTTCGGCTGGCCAGCTTGCTCAGCGGACCCGCGCTGTGGCTGGTCGCGCTGTACCTCGGTTCGCTGATCGCGCTGTTCCTGACGTCGCTGTATCGGCTCAACGAGGACGGCACTGCGATCACGGAGAAGATCGGTGCAGGCAACTACCGAGAACTGCTGGACAAGCCCGTGTACCGCGACATCGCTGTGCGCACGATCGGTGTGGCGGCGCTCGTGACGGTCATCGACATCTGTCTCGCTCTGCCGATCGCGTTCTTCATCGCCAAGATCGCGCGACCGCGCGTGCGCACGCTGATGATCACCGCAGTGCTCGTACCGCTGTGGGGCAGCTACCTCGTCAAGGCGTTCGCCTGGCGCGCGCTGCTCGGTTCGCCCGGCGGCGTGATCGACCGCACCATCGGTAACAGCCCCGGCTACGGCTTGCGGGCGCTGGTGATCGTGCTGTCGTACCTGTGGCTGCCCTATATGATCGTGCCGATCTACGCCGGCCTCGACCGATTGCCGGACTCGCTGCTCGAAGCCTCGAACGATCTCGGAGCAGGCTTCTGGTACACGTTTCGCAGCGTGGTCGTACCAATGCTCCTGCCGGCCATCATCGCCGGATCAGTGTTCACGTTCGCGTTGTCGATGGGCGACTACATCGCCGTCGCGCTCGTCGGCGGCCCGACGCAGATGATCGGCTCGGTGGTCTACGCGAACTTCGCGTCCGACCTACCGTTCGCCGCGGCGTTCGCAACGGTGCCGATCCTCGTGATGATCGTGTACCTGCTGGGCATCCGCCGCACCGGGGCCCTGGACAACCTGTGACGCGCCGTGTTGCGATCGACGTGTACCGAGCGACACGGTGATTGCCGCGAACCGGGCGACACGTGCTGGTTTTCGCGCCTGGTCAGCCATCGTCGTCGCCTTCCTGTGGCTGCCGCTGGCGATCGTCGCCGTGCTGTCGTTCAACACGTCGTCCTCTCTGGCGTGGCCGCCGAAGGGCATCACCGCCAAATGGTGGACGAAGGCATTGCACAACGAGGGCGCGCTCAACGCCCTGACGATGAGTCTGAAGACGGCCGTCGGCGCGACGATCATCGCCCTTCTGCTCGGAACCGCCGCGTCGTTCGCTGTCCAGCGGTTCTCGTTCTTCGGTCGTGAGCCGCTCAGCCTGATCCTCGTCCTGCCGATCGCGTTGCCGGGCATCGTCACCGGCATCGCTCTCAACTCGGCGTTCCGCCAGATCGGAATCGGACTCGGCACGTTGACGCTGATCATCGCCCATGCGACGTTCTGCGTGGTCGTGGTCTACAACAACGTGCTGGCCCGGCTCCGACGCCTGTCACCCAATCTGGAAGAAGCATCGTCGGATCTCGGGGCTGACATGTTCCAGACGTTCCGCCTTGTCACGTTCCCGTTGCTGCGGTCGGCACTGCTGGCCGGGGGGCTCCTGGCCTTCGGTCTCAGCTTCGACGAAATCGTCGTCACGACCTTCACGAACGGTCCTGGGAACGACCTCGAGACGCTGCCCCAGTGGATCCTGAACAACCTCAGCCGAGGTGATCAGCAACCCATCGTCAACGTCGTCGCGACCGTCGTGATGATCCTTTCGCTGGTTCCGGTGTGGGCTGCGCAGCGGCTGACCGGCGAACAGGGCGGACTTGCCGGCAGATAGCGTTTCGGCGTGACTTGGATCTATCTCGTACTCGCGATCGTCGTGATCGCGTTCGGCGTCGGCGTCGTGCTGGTCAATCGGCGCAAGCCGGGGGAGTTGCCGCCACCGCCGTCGAGTGCGGGGCAGACGACCATTGCGCGTACGCCGAAGCCGACAGCAGCGATTGAGCGACCCGCATCACCAGTACCGAAAGCACCAGTGCCGGGAACACCGGTACCGGGAACACCAGCCCCGACAGCACCGGCCCCGACTGCACCGGCCCCGGGGGCCGCAGGCGAGGCGGTCGAGGCGACCGATCGTGCGCTGGTTGCTGCAGCCGGCATGGCAGTACCAGAGCCCGATGTTTTCGACGTGGTCGAGAAACCACGCTTTCGGGACCGGATGGCGAAGTCCCGCGCCGCCCTCGCAGGCGTGTTCTCCGGTGTTCGCGGGCGGGCCGGAATCACCGACGAGACCTGGGACGACCTCGAGGAGGCGCTGCTGCGCGCCGACGTCGGCATTCGAGTCACCGACGAACTGCTCGGCGGCCTTCGGGAGCGCGTCAAGTCGAAGGAGATCACCGATCCCACGGCGCTGCTCGATTCGCTGCAGGTCGAGATGGTGACCAGGCTGGCAGGGGCCGACCGGACGTTGAAGTTCGAGCCTGGCGAGCCCGATTCGCCGAATGTGTGGCTGTTCGTCGGCGTCAACGGCGTCGGCAAGACCACGACGATCGGCAAAGTCGGCGCGGCCCAGCGAGATCTCGGACGCACGGTGCTGATGGCCGCCGGCGACACGTTCCGTGCCGCTGCAGCCGAACAACTGGGGATGTGGGCCGAGCGTTCGGGCAGCGACCTCGTTCGCGGCGCCGAGGGTGGCGACCCGAGTTCGGTGATCTTCGACGGTGTGGAAGCTGCGAGTGCTCGCAAGATCGATCTGGTTCTTGCCGACACTGCCGGTCGTCTGCACAACAAGACCAACTTGATGGAAGAGTTGCGCAAAGTGCGACGGGTTGCATCGAAGGGCAAGGGCCGGGTCACCGAGACCCTGCTCGTCATCGATGCGACAACGGGACAGAACGGGCTGACCCAGGCTCGCGAGTTCGGCGACACCACAGAGGTGACCGGCGTGGTCCTGACCAAGCTCGACGGCTCCGCCAAAGGCGGCATCGTGTTCGCGATCGAGACCGAACTGGGCATTCCCGTCAAACTGGTCGGCCTCGGCGAGACCATCGGCGACCTCGTCGAGTTCGACCCGGTCGAGTTCATCGGAGCGCTTTTCGCCGAATGACCGGGGCGAGTCGTCCGCCCGGCAGGGTGCGCGCGCGATCGGCGCGTGTGGTCGGCGCCGCTAGCGTGTGATCCGCATGTTCGACACACTTTCCGACCGCTTCGACGGGATCTTCAAACGCCTGCGCGGCAAGGGCCGCCTCACCGACGGAGATGTCGACGAGGTGCTGCGCGAGATTCGTACGGCGCTGCTCGAGGCCGACGTCAATGTCGCGGTCACGCGCACCGTCGTGGCCCGCATCCGTGAGGCAGCGGTCGGTGCACATCTGTCCCAGGCGCTCGACCCGAGCCAGCAGATCATCAAGATCGTCAACGCCGAGCTGGTCAACATCCTCGGCGGCGAGACGCTGAAGATCACATACGCGGGTCGGCCGCCGACCGTCGTGTTGATGGCCGGCCTCCAGGGTTCCGGCAAGACGACGAACGCAGCCAAGCTGGCTCGCTGGTTCAAGAGCCAGGGGCGCCAGGTGCTGTTGGTCGGTGCCGACCTGCAGCGGCCTGCCGCCGTCGAACAACTGCGCACCCTCGGCCGCCAGATCGACGTACCGGTGTTCAGCGAGCCGAGTGACCCGGTGACCGTCGCAACTCGCGGTCTGGCCGAGGCGCGGCGCCTCGGACGTGATGTGCTCATCGTCGACACCGCCGGCCGGCTGGCGATCGACGCAGAGATGATGGACCAGGTCCGTCAGATCAACGAGGCCGTCGAACCCAACTACACCTTCTTGGTCATCGATGCGATGACCGGCCAGGACGCCGTCAGCGTCGCCGAGGCGTTCCATCAGACACTTGCGATCGACGGCGTGATCCTGACAAAGCTCGACGGCGATGCCCGTGGTGGCGCTGCGTTGAGCGTCAAGGAAGTCATCGGTCGCCCAATCGCATTCGCTTCCACAGGCGAGAAACTGGACGCTTTCGAACAGTTCCACCCGGACCGGATGGCCAGCCGGATCCTCGGTATGGGCGACGTGCTGACCCTGATCGAGCAGGCCGAGAAGGCGTTCGAGAAGGATGCCGCCGAAGAGGCTGCCGGACGGATGCTGTCCGGCGAGTTCACACTCGACGACTTCCTCGAACAGATGCAGCAGCTGAAGAAGATGGGCCCGATCTCGGGTCTGCTCGGGATGATGCCCGGGATGCCCAAGGAGCTGAAGGGCGCCAAGATCAGCGACGACGACCTGAAGCCGGTGGAGGCCATCATCCGTGCGATGACGCCGCTCGAACGGCGCAAGCCCGACATCATCAACGGCAGTCGGCGCAACCGAATCGCAGCGGGCAGCGGAACGAGCGTCGGCGAGATCAACCGACTCGTCAAGCAATTCGGCGAGATGCAGAAGATGATGAAGCGGATGGGTGGGATGACCACCAACAAGAAGGGCAAGAAGAAGATGCCGAGCATGATGGGCGCGCTCAAGGGCGGCATGCCGCCTGGCTTCCCGGACATGCCGTTCGACAAATAGCCGTCCGCCGTGGTCACGTTCGGCGTCATTCTTCGGTGATGTGGTCGGCGCAACTGCGTGCGCCGGGTGGCTCGGGACCACGAAACCGCTAGCATTGCGAGGTTCTCAGTCACCAGGAGTCTGTATCAAATGTCAGTGAAGTTGCGCCTCACCCGAGTCGGCAAGACCAAGCAGCCGCAATATCGCATTGTCGCCACCGATAGCCGGTCGCCACGCGATGGTCGGTTCATCGAGATCGTCGGTCAGTACAACCCGCGCGCCGAGCCGAGCGTGATCACGGTCGACAACGCGAAAGCCGTCAAGTGGTTGATGGAAGGCGCGCAGCCGAGCGATCGTGTTCGCAAGCTGCTCGAGATCTCCGGTGCATGGAGCGACTTCGGCGCAGCCCGCGCTGCCGCCAAGTGAGCCAGGAGCCCGACTCCTTCGGATCAGCAGCGGGCGAGCCAACGGCTCCGACAGCAACTGCCGTGCTCGCACATGTGGTGAGTTCGATCGTCGACGATCCCGAAGCGGTTCGCGTCGAGGGCACCCCTTCGAGGGGCCGGATCAAGCTGCAGGTCAAGGTCGGGCCCGGCGATCTCGGCCGAGTGATCGGCCGTCGCGGTCGCACCGCACAGAGCATTCGCACCGTCGTACGCGCCGCCGCCACCCGTGACGGTGTCGAGGTCGACGTCGACTTCGTCGATGATTGATCCAGAAGTGCCGGAAGGCCTGCTCGAAGTCGGGTACATCCGCCGCCCCCACGGGGTCAGAGGCGATACGTACGTCGATCTGATGACCGACCGCGAGGAACGCCTCGCGGTCGGCTCGCGTCTGTGGGCCAAAGGCCAATGGCGGACGGTCACGATGTCGAGGCACCTCCCGCAGCGCTGGCTGGTGCATTTCGAGGGATTCGACGACCGCACCGCAATCGAGGCGCTGACCAACTCCGCGCTCCTCGCGCCGCCGGTCGAGGGCGACGACGATGCACTGTGGGTCCATCAGCTGATGGGATCACGGGTCGTCGAGGCCGGCGGCACAGAGCGCGGCGTGTGCACGGGCGTGCTGGCCAACCCGGCCCATGACATCCTCGAACTCGATTCGGGTGCCTTGGTGCCGATCATCTTCGTGTCGAGCTTCGTCGACGGCGTGATCACGATCGATCCGCCCGACGGCCTGTTCGATCTCGACGACTGACGGAGGGCCGACGAGTCCGATGTTGCGCGTCGACGTCTTCACGATCTTCCCGGCTCTGGTCGACACGTTCTGCAGCGAGAGTCTGCTCGGCAAGACCCGGACCAACGGGTTGTTCGATCTGCGGTGTCATGATCTGCGCGATCACACCACTGATGCGCACCGCACGGTCGACGACAATCCGTTCGGGGGCGGGGCCGGGATGGTGATGCGGCCCGAACCGATCTTCGCGTCCGTCGAAGCGGTCGCTGCGCCCCGCCCGCTGTTCATGCTCGGGCCCGGCGGACGTCGATTCGATCAGCGCCTGGCTGAAGAACTCGCCGCGAGCGGTGGTTTCAGCCTGCTCTGTGGCCGATACGAGGGTGTCGATCATCGTGTTCGCGAACATCTCGTCGACGAGGAACTGTCGATCGGCGATGTCGTCCTCAGTGGCGGTGAGGTCGCTGCGTGCCTGGTCATCGAGGCTGTCGTGCGCCTGTTGCCGGGAGCGATGGGGAACAGCATCAGTCCCGTCACCGAGAGCTTCGGAGCCTCCGGACTGCTCGAGGAGCCCCAGTACACCCGACCAGCAGAGTTCCGCGGCTGGGTTGCACCGAATGTCCTGCGCAGTGGTGATCACGCCCGGATCGCGCGGTGGCGCCATGCCCAGTCGCTGCACCGCACGCTGCGATATCGGCCGGATCTGATCGACGCTCGGGGCGGACTTTCAGATGATGACCAACGGTTGTTGGAAGAGTTCGCACCCGAGGCCTATCCTTGACCGTTCGCCATTCCAGGCCACCCTGCTCGCCAGAGCTCGGGTTCTACGAAAGACCGCGCCATGAAGTCCACAGATCTTGTCGACAATCAATACCTCCGCACCGACCTCCCGACCTTCGGCCCCGGTGACGAAGTCAAGGTCCACGTCAAGGTCATCGAAGGCAACAAAGAGCGCGTCCAGATCTTCCAGGGCAATGTCATCGCGATTCAGGGCAGCGGCGTTGCGGAGACCTACACCGTCCGAAAGGTCAGCTATGGCGTGGGTGTCGAGCGGACGTTCCCGATGCACACACCGACCGTTGCCAAACTCGAGGTCGTCCGTCGTGGCGATGTCCGCCGGGCCAAGCTGTATTACCTCCGCGAGCGCTCGGGTAAGTCGGCCAAGATCAAGGAAAAGCGCGACCGCTGACCCCCTTCAGGGTCGGTGGCCGACGCCATCGGTGCGAGCACCGTTTTGAGTAACGACGATCTCGAGAACTACGAGGCCGAGCGAGAGCTCCAACTTGCGCAGGAGTACCAGGACGTGGCGGCGATGTTCCGTTACGCCGTGGAGACCGAGCGCCGTTTCTATCTGGCCAACACCGTCGAAGTCACCCAGGTGGCAGACGCGGCGAGGCCCTTGATCGAGGTGGTGCTGACAGACGCATGGGTATGGGACATGTACCGCAAGACCCGCTTCGTGCCGAGGGTCCGGGTCCTGACGTTCAAGGACGTCAACGTCGAGGAACTGCCCTCGACCGAGATCTAGATCTCTCGCGTCACGCCCGGGGCCGCTGGGGAGAGGACCAGGCAGCCAGGTGGTATGTGCATGCCGGATACGACATCGTGATCCGCAACTGGCGGGTCAGGGCCGGCGAGATCGACCTGATCGCGAGCAGGTCAGGCGTGATTGTCTTCGCCGAGGTCAAGACGCGTGCCACGGATGCGTTCGGTGACCCGGCAACCGCCGTGACGGCGAGCAAACAGGCTCGGCTACGACGGTTGGCTGCACAGTGGCTGGCGGAGTCCGGCGTGCACGGGGTCGACCTCCGCTTCGACGTGGTCAGTGTGCTCGGGGTGCGGGTGCGGGTCATCGAAGCCGCGTTCTGAGCCGATGACGTGTTGGCGATGGCTTTGTCGACCGACCGCCGGCTCGTGCTCCAGCCGTGGTCGTCAGCCGACGAACGCCCACACCACCAACGCCACCGCAACGGCGATGGCGGCGATGACGATCGCGAGATCACCGGGCTTGGGGACACGTCTGCGGTTCGGGTTGTAGCCCATCCCGTCAGTATCGTCGCCTGATATGGAAACCATCGAGGTCACACGTCACGGGGGCGTCGTCACCGTGACGCTCGATCGGCCGGCGAAGAAGAACGCTGCCACCACGGTCATGTGGACCGAGCTCGTGCACACCTTCCGCGAGATCTCGGTCTCGACGACCGACCGAGTGGTGATCATCACGGGGGCCGGCGGCGAGTTCTGCGCCGGTGCCGACCTGTGGCAGGCGTCCGGAGACGGTCCCCCGGCACACGGATTGGCCAGCATGCGTGCTATCGGCGATGTCGCCCTCGCCTTGCACAGGCTCCCTCAGCCGACCATCGCCAAAGTACGCGGCGTCGCCGTCGGGGCCGGCTGCAATCTCGCCTTCGGGTGTGACCTCGTGGTCGCCGGCGAGACGGCACGCTTCTCCGAGATCTTCTCCCGGCGCGGCCTGTCCCTCGACTTCGGCGGATCATGGGTGCTGCCCCGCCGCGTCGGTCTGCACGTCGCCAAGGAACTCGCATTCTTCGGCGACATCATCAGCGCAGCCGAAGCCAAGGAGTTCGGGCTCGTCAACAGAGTGGTCGCCGACGGCGAACTCGATGCGTTCGTCGACGGTTGGGCACGACGACTGGTCGATTCGCCGCCCATCGCGCTCGCCCAGACCAAGCGGATGCTCGACAACTCGATGACGATGTCGATGGAGCAGGCGCTCGATGACGAGGGTGCGGCCCAGACGGTGAACTTCGGGACCAAGGACACGGTCGAAGCGATCAGTGCGTTTGCAGAGAAACGCGAACCCGTGTTCAAAGGTCGCTGACGAGCGCAGCAGCGGCGGGTGCCCAGGGGAGTGCGCTCGATCGCGAGCCGATGCCAACTATGTTGCGCCAGGTGAGATGGTTGGTTGCGCCTGTGCTGTTCTCGACGGGGCTGTTCTGCTGTGCGTCGTTGCTGGCCGTGACCGCGCCGAACATCGCTGCTGCGACCGTTCCACCGGGTGGTGGCGCAAGCAGCAACTCGCCCACGCCGGCGGCGACGCCGTCGGGACCGCTCATTCCCGTCCCTCAGGGCTGCCAGGCCTCACCGGTTGCATCGGTCGTGTTCGTCGGGCGCATCGTGGCCAAGGATTACCGCCTCGCACGGTTCCAGATCGAGCAGGTGCGCGCCGGAAGCCCCGGTGCATACGCGCTCGGAAACCTGGTGGACATCCGCTACGGCAACGACGTCCAATACCTGGAGACCAACAGCGAGTATCTGGTCGGAGCGGTTCCGCAGGGAGCCGATCTCGCGCTGACCTCGAAAGTCCGTGCGGCCAAGCCGGTGTTCGGTGGGAATGCCGTTGTCGGATTGACCGAGAAGTCGAGCCAGTGCCCGGCGATCGAGGATCCGGTGCGCACTGTGCACGTCGATGGCAGCGAGATCTCGGCCAGTGTGCTGAAGGGCTTGTCCACCGAGAAGAAGCAGATCGGGTTGGCATTCGCCAAGCCGATCCTCGCTGTGTTCGCGATTGTGCTGCTGCTGGCGCTGATCCGATGGTTCTTCACGGCGGTGTTCCTCGCGTTTCGCAACGCTGTCGAAAATGAACCGTCACCTGTCGATCGACGCGAATAGGGTCCGGGCGTTCTCGCCCACAGCCTTCGACGAAAGAGGCGACGTGTTCGAATATCGAGCCGCTCGGATCATCGACGCGCCGGCCATCTGCGACCTCTTCGTTCGCGCTGAACGCCATGACGATGTGCCGCGCGTGCTCGAGCTGGACGAGTTGATCGAGGAATTGTCGAGCGCTTCCGCCGACCTCGACGAGAATTCGATGGTTGCCCTGGACGGAGGCCGCATCGTCGGATTCGTTTCGGTGTCGCACCGGCGCGCCGACGCAGTGGAGCAACGGTGCCACATCGGCGGCGTCGTCGACCCACATCACCGTCAGCGGGGAATCGGGGGGACACTCGTTGGTTTCGCGGTCGGTCGATCGAGGTCGATACTCGAAGCAATCGATGACGAGTTGCCCAAATACATCCGTCTCCAGATCTACGAGTACGTCGCGTCGGTCAACCGCCTCGCGCTCGCTCTCGGTTTCTCACCGGTCCGATATTTCGACGACTTGTTGCGGCCGCTCACCGACCTTCCCGAGAGGATGACGATCGAAGGGCTGACCCTCGCGCCGTGGCCGGACGGCCGCGATGACGATGCCCGCATCACCAGGAACGCATCGTTTCTCGATCATTGGGGCAGTGTCCCGACCTCGCCCGAGATCTGGCGGGAGCAGCTGCACGGATTTGGCGGTCGACCGGACCTGTCCTTCGTTGCCTGTGACGCATCGACCGACGAGATCGTGTCCGTGCTCGTATCCGCGCGATACGAGGCCGACGACACGTTGCTGGGACGCAGCGACGGCTGGATCCAGACCCTCGGAACGTTGCGTGAGTGGCGGGGTACGGGAATTGGTACGGCGTTGATCGTCGAGGCGATGCACGCCTACCGTGCTGCAGGGCTGACCCATGCTTCGATCGGGGTCGACAGTGAGAATCCGTCAGGCGCTGCTCGCCTGTACCGCGGGCTCGGTTTCGAGCCGGTGCAGCGGATGATCACCTATCAGATCAGCGTCTGAGCAGCCAACGATCGGCCGGTTCGCCGCTCGTCACGCAGATTGTGCGGCCGTGGCCAGTGCACGGAGTTCGGTGACAGCATGCGTCAGACCCTCCGGGTCGCGGAACAAGGCGCTGCCCGCGACCAGAACGTTGGCGCCGGCAGCGACGGCCGCACCGACCGTTTTCGGGCCGATGCCACCGTCGACTTCGATGTCGACCTCGAAACCGGACGCAGCGATCATCCGCTGGACTTCACGGATCTTGGGTTCCATCGTGGCGATGTAGGACTGGCCGCCGAATCCGGGATTGACGGTCATCACGAGCACCATGTCGACCAGATCCAGGACATGCGCGATCGTGTCGGCCGAGGTCGCCGGGTTGAGGGCGACGGCGGCTCTGGAACCGAGCGACGCGATGTGTCCGAGCGTACGGTGCAGGTGTTGACACGCCTCGACGTGCACGATCAGGCGCCCACATCCGGCCTCGATGTACTGCTGTGCCATCGCGTCCGGCGTGAGGACCATCAGGTGGGCTTCGAACGGCAACGAACTGTGCTTGCGCACGCTCGCGATGACGTCGGGACCGAACGTCAGGTTGGGCACGAACTGTCCGTCCATCACGTCGAACTGGATCCGGTCGACGCCCGCAGCCTCGAGGGCCTCGATCTCGGCGCCGAGTACTGCGAAGTCGACGGGCAATATCGACGGAGCGATCTGGATCGTGCGGTTCACCCGGTCAGGCTAGCCGTGGGGCTCGGTTGCCCATCTCGTACGATCCGTGTCGTGGAAACGGTCGATCTCGACGCCTTGCACCTGGTCGTCGGCGGCGACGCGCTCGCGCGCGAGCCCGGCGGTCGAGTGGTGTTCATCGACGGGGCGATTCCCGGCGAGACGGTTCGCGTGCGACTGACGCTCGACAAGAAGGATTTCGCCAAGGGCGCGGTCGCCGAGGTCCTGACCGCATCCCCCGACAGGATCACGCCGGCGTGCGAAGCGTGGCACCGGGGCTGCGGTGGCTGCGATTGGCAGCACATCGAACCCGTCGCGCAGCTGCGATACAAGACGTGGATCGTCGCCGAGGCATTGACTCGAATGGCCCGGATCGACGCTCCGGTCGTCGTGGCTGCCGGCTCTGTGCAGCCGTGGGGTTACCGCACGACAGTGCGGATGGCTGCGGTCCGTGGCGTCGTCGGGTTCCGGGCGCGGGCCTCGCACCACATCGTTCCGGTTGGGTCATGTCCGGTGGCGGCTCCAGCGATCAACACCGCCCTTGCGGCGCTCGGCACCGTTGCGGACGGCGAGTTCTCGTTGCGGACCTCCGTCGCGACGGGCGCGCTGACCCGTTCGGACGTCGCCGTGAGGGGATCGTCGATCTCCGAGGACGTCGCCGGACACCGGTTCCGGGTCTCGGTCGATTCGTTCTTCCAGTCGTCCCCCGAGGCCGCTGAGCTCCTGGTGGCAGCGGTGCGGCGAGCCCTGATTGGCATCGATCTGTCGGTCTCGGTCGTCGTCGACGCGTACGGTGGTATCGGACTGTTCGCAGCCACCGTCGCCGCTGCGGCGTCAGAGGTGATCGTGGTCGAAGGCTCCTTCTCGGCGTGCGCCGACGCGATCGTCAACCTCCGCGGTCGTCGCGCCAAAGTGGTGCACAGCCGAGTCGAGGACTGGGAACCGGTTGCAGCGGATGTGGTCATCGCCGATCCGGCCCGATCAGGACTCGACAAAGAGTCTGTCGCAGTGCTCGTGGCCACCGGAGCGGCCGTGATCGTGCTGGTCAGCTGTGACACTGCCTCGCTGGCCCGCGATGCCCGGCTGCTCGGCGCCGCACGATATGTACACAGTGGTACGCAGGTGATCGACGCCTTTCCGAACACCTCGCACATCGAAACCGTCACCAGGTTCGACCGGCGTCCCTAGGATTGCCCGATCGTGGACGAACGTGATGAATCGGGGAGCGAAAGTCATCCGGATCCGGCCTCGCGCCGAACAGTCGATGTGCGCGACGACTACAGTTCAGCTTCAGACGCTTCGCTGGTCGTAGCGATCGGGCGCTACAAACAGCCGGCGCTCGCCGAGGCATATCGCCGTCACGCAGGAGCCGTGTTCGGATTGGCCAAGCGACTTCTTCTGGACCACGCTCAGTCCGAAGAAATCGTCCAAGAGGTGTTCCTGCGGCTGTGGAACGAACCCGACCGGTTCGACCCGGACCGAGGTTCGCTGCGCAGTTTCTTGCTCGCTCATGCGCACGGCCGCTCGGTCGACGCACTTCGTTCCAACACATCGCGACGTCGTCGTGAAGATCGCGATGCACACATGACAGCTGATGCCGGGTACGACCTGGACCGTGAGGTCTGGGACATCACCTTGGCAACACAGGTACGAGAAGCGCTGGGGGAATTACAAGAAGGGGAACGGGCCGCAATCGAAATGGCATATTTCGGAGGACTCACCTATCGCGAAGTGGCCGAGCAACTCGGCGAGGCCGAAGGCACGGTCAAGAGCCGGATCCGCGTCGGCCTGAAGCGCTTGCGCGCGAATCTGCAGGCCAGCGGCGTGACGTTGGGCGATCACTGATGGTCAACCCACTCGATATGGACGAACTGCTCGGCGCATACGCGCTCGATGCGGTCAACGACGAGGAGCGACGGGCCGTCGAGGACTATCTCCACGCCAATCCCCGGGCGCGCATGGAAGTCGAAGAACACCGCGAGGTCGCGACGATGTTGGCATGGTCCGGCATGACCGCCCCCGATGGTCTGTGGGACCGCATCGCCGGCAATCTCGAAGGGCGCGAGACCGCCCCGGAATCCGAGTTGGGCCAAGTCCTGGCGATGCGCCCTTCCCGGCGTCGGAAATCGTGGGGTCGCACGATTGGTTCGTGGGCCGTCGCGACAGCCGCTGCAGCGACGATCGCGATCGTGGCCGTCAGGGTGTCCAGCAACGACACCACCTCGTCGGCGAACGATCAGGTCGAGCGGATCTTCGCCGACCCGAGTTCGCTCCAGGCCAACCTGGTCTCACCGTCGACCGGCAACCTCAAGATCCGCGCAGCCATCGATCCGGATGGCCATGGGGTGCTCTTGGGCGACAGCCTTCCCGGCCTCGACCCGTCTCGGACGTATCAGTTGTGGGGTCAGTTGGTCGGCGGCACCGAGTTGATCTCGCTCGGCGTACTCGGTTCGAATCCGAAGACCGAGGAGTTCACGGTCAACGGCAAGGTCAAGCTGTTGGCGATCACGGATGAAGTCGGTGGTGGCGTCGTCACCTCGTCCAATCCCGTCGTCGTCGCCGGCACGCCCGTCTGACTGTCTGCCCCGCCCGTCGGGGCCGCAGTCTCGGCACACTGTGGGCGTGATCACGCCAGTTGTCTCGTCCGAGGTCCGATCTGCTCGAGCCGCCGGTACAGCCGTCGTCGCGCTGGAATCGACCATCTTCTCCAATTTGGGTCTCCCGGCCCCTTTCAACGCCGAGGCGCTCGACCGCTGTGTCACAGCGATTCGGGCGGCGGGTGCGGTTCCGGCGATCACGGCAGTCCTCGACGGAGTCCCGCGGGTCGGCCTCGAACCGTCCGAACACGAGCGGATCCTCGGTACCGGCCGCAAAGTCGCCGAACGAGACCTCGCGGTCGCGATGGCACAGCGATGGCAATTCGGCGCGACCACCGTCTCGGCCTCCGTCGCGCTCGCGGCGGCTGCGGGTGTGAGCGTCTTCGCCACGGGAGGAATCGGTGGCGTTCACCGTGGGTCGGAAACGACGGGTGACATCTCGGCCGACCTCGATGCGCTGGCCCATCAGCCCGTCATCACGGTCTGTGCCGGAGCGAAGGCATTCCTCGATCTGCCGCGAACCCTCGAGTACCTGGAAACCGTCTGCGTTCCCGTTCTCGGATGGCGACACGACTGGTTCCCGGCTTTCTACACGCGGAGCTCGGGGATACCGGTTGCGCACCGGGTCGAGTCCGCCGCGGAAGTGGCCGGCATCTTCGCCGCGCGGAGCCGTGAACACAGCGGAGTGCTCTTGACCGTACCGATCCCCGTCGCGGACGAACTCGATGCCGAGCACCTCGATGCGATCCTGGAGACGGCGCTCGCCGACTGTGCCGACGCCGGAGTGATCGGGGCAGCCATCACTCCGTTCGTGCTCGGGCGGATCGCGGAGGCCACGGCAGGTCGCAGCCTGCCCGCCAACCTGGCGCTCGCCGAGAACAACGCAGCCGTCGCAGCACACGTTGCGCTGGCGTTCGCTGCGATGGGCTGATCAGTCGACCAGACAGCTCCGGACGCGGTGGAGGAACTCGGCCCGCTGCAACGTCGTCGACCGGTCGACGGTGTACATCGCCACCCAACGGGTGCGGCAACGTCGCGAACACATCAATCGCAAACTGCGGGTGACGGTGCGCTTTCCGGCTTCCCCCTCCAGCGCGTTGACCGCCTTCGAGGAGCCGTGCGTGGTGACGACGGTGATCTGGCGGATGTTCCTCAGCAGCGGTCGCAGGCGATTTCGACCGACCGGGCCGTTCGACAGTTCCCACGCAACACCTTTGATCCAGACACGATCGATCCAACCTTTGAGCATTGCGGGCTGACCGGCCCACCATGTCGGATAGACCAGGACGAGCGACTCGCACCACTGCAGATCAGCGGCGTGCGACGCGATGTCGCGATCCAAGGCCCCTCGATCTGCCGACGGCCGATCCGCTGGGTCAGCCATGTGGGCGCGGTGATCCTCCGCTGAGAACACCGGATCGAAGTCGGTTGCGTACAGGTCGGTGAGGCGCACCTCGTGACCGCCTCGACGGAGTCCGTCGAGTGTCGCCTCCAACGCCGCTGCGACAAACGAGTCGGCAGACGGGTGGCAGTACACCACGAGTGTCTTCACAACATCGCCATCTCGCGCTCGACGCGTGCGATGAACTCGGCACGTCGCTCGGGACTCGACGAGTCGATCGCATAGAACGGCAACCACAGCCGTCGCGTCCGCCAGCCGGTGTTCAACCGCAGCGCGCGCAACAGGATCCTGCGTCCGTTGTCGTTCACCGCTTTGACATACGGACGTGACGATCCATAGCTGCTGATGCCGACGATCCGGCGGACATTCTGGAGACCCGGTCGGACCTTGCCGGCGTCGTCGAACACGAATGCCAGTCCGGGGACCATCGTCTTCTCCAACCATCCCTTGAGCATCGCCGGGAGGCCGCTCCACCATGTCGGATAGACGAACACGAGCATCTCCGCGTCGCGAACGAGCGCCACCGATTCAGCCACGAGTGGATCGACGACCGGATCGTCGCCGTGATATGCGTGGCGTTCGTCATCGGTCATCGCTGGTCGGAAACCCATCGCGTAGAGGTCGAGCAGATCGACGTGATGACCTGCATGTTTCAGGCCGCGAACCGCCGCAGCGGCGGTCGCGTGCGTGAAACTGTCGTGTCGCGGATGGACGAGAACGACGACGGAACGCATGGTCGCCAAACTCTAGTGGTGCCGCCATTCGGCACGGACGGCGCGGCCGGATGAGTGACGTTCAACCGTGCCCCGACTCCATCCTGGTGCCGGCGATGCTGCGTACACCTGTCGTGAACACAGCGGACAACAGCAGGAATGCGACGACGAAGACGGTCGCAGGGCGAACGACTGCCGTTGCTTCGGGTCTTGTCGCCGGTGCCACGGCCCTCGGAATCGGCGAACTGTTCGGCAGTTTCCGACAGGGCTGGCAGTCGCCGGTCGTCGGGGTCGCCGAAGGCATCATCGAGCGAGTTCCCCGCTCGGTGAAGGACTTCGGTGTTCGCAACTTCGGCACCGACGACAAACGAGCGCTCGTCATCGGCATCCTCGCCTTCAGTGTGATCTTCGCAATCGTCCTCGGCCTGGTCGCCCGCCGCCGGCCCGCCGTCGCAATCGGCGGGTTCGTGGCGTTCGCCGTCGTCGGCGTGTGGGGCTCGCAGCAACCGGTCAACGCCACCATCAGCGGCGTGATCCCCAGCGTCGTTGCTGGCGTCGTCGGCATCGTCACCCTGCAGATCCTCCTGCGTCGTGCCGGTCGGTCGGCGTCCGTCCCGACATCGTCGCCCGTCCCGACATCATCGAGCATCGACAACGACGCCGGGCAAGCGGGCGATGGCGTCGTGGCCGCACGCCCCGAGCGCCGGATGTTCC
>JAYTRT010000026.1:0-2471 GCA_043746045.1 Actinomycetota bacterium
GACGGGGAACAGGATCCAGAAAAGGGCGACGACGCCGATCGTTGCGAATCCTCCGCCGGCAACAGCCGGAACGATGCCGAACTGTTGCGCCGCCATGCCGCTCTCGAACGCGCCGAGCTCGTTCGAGGCCCCGATGAAAACGTTCTCGACCGCGAGCACACGGCCCCGTTTCTCATCCGGCGTGACCAGGGGAACGAGCGAACTGCGTACGAAGACGCTGACCATGTCGGCGCCGCTGAGAACGAGCAACGCCACGAACGCGACAGCGAAACTGCGCGTCAGACCGAGCACGACCGTACCGACGCCGAACGTTCCCACGGCGAGCAGCAGCATCCGGCCGACATGACGTCGCAGCGGTTTGGCCGAAAGGAAGACCGCCATCAGTGCCGCGCCCGCACCGGGGGCCGCGCGCAACCATCCGTAGGCCACGTCGCCGACGTGCAGGCGGTTTTCGGCGATCGCCGGCAGCAGCGCCACCGCTCCGCCGAACAACACTGCGAACAGGTCGAGCGAGATGATGCTCAGCAGGATCGGCGTGCGGATCGTGAACCGCAGACCTTCGACGGCGGACTTGAACGTCGTCCGCTCGTCCGGATCGCGGGGCTTCTGCGGGCGCCTGACCTTCAGCGCCAGCAACCACAGCAGGCCGAGGGCAATCAACCCACCGGCGACCGCATATGCAACCCACGGTGCAATCACGTACAGCGCGCCAGACGCCGCAGCGCCGACGATCGTGGACGCTGTGCTCGACGCGCTGAACAGGGCAATGACTCGAGGCAGAGCGCCGTCGGGGGCGATCATCGGTGGCATGGAGCGGATCGCTGGGGCATTGAACGCGCGGAACGCTCCGAAAGCACCCGACATGACGAAGAACGGCCACACCGCAGTTGGCTTCGATGCCGAGTAGAAGGCAAGCGCGATCACACAGGCCAACTCGCCAGAGATCGCCATGGCTGCCACCCTCTTGCGGTTGAAGCGGTCGGCAATCGATCCGCTGATCAACACCAGAAACGGCGCAGGCGCGAATTCGGCCAGGCCGAGCCAGGCCAGATCGCTCGCGCGACCGGTGATGTCGAAGACCTCCTTGCCGAGTACCGCCAACTGCAGGGCGACCCCGGTGTAGATCAGAACCGTTGCGATCATGAAGAACCGCACGTTGCGGTCGGCGAGCACGACACGCCCCGACGGAACAACGAGCGGCTCGAATCCTTCGTCGTTCACGTGGTGCCACGCTAGCGAGCGAAGGCCACGGACCCGTCGGCCATTCTCGCCAGCTGTGAATCGTGCTACACAGGCACGATGAGCACTCTTGCCGATCAGACCCGGTGGATGGACGCAACCGACCAGGCGGCCGTCATCGCCAACGGTGATGCCACCCCGCTGGAGATGTTGGACGCCGCCATCGAACGGATCGAGCAGATCGACCCGACGTTGAATGCTGTCGTCATCCGCTGGTTCGAACACGCTCGGCAGAATGCTGCCGACAAAGACCTGCCCGACGGCCCGTTCCGTGGGGTGCCGTTCCTGATCAAGGATCTGTTCGCCGAGTACGCCGGACAACGGATGAGCAACGGCAACGTGGCGCTGAAAAACGCGAACTACGAGTGCCCCGCCGACAGCACACTCGTCAGTCGATACCGCGCAGCCGGACTCGTCATCGCCGGCCGGACGAACAGCCCTGAACTGGGCAGCGTCCCGACGACCGAACCGTTGGCATGGGGTGCCACACACAACCCATGGGACCTGACCCGGACTCCCGGCGGTTCGAGCGGCGGCGCGGCCGCTGCCGTGGCCTCGGGGATGGTGCCGTTCGCCCACGCGAGTGACGGCGGTGGATCGATCCGTATCCCTGCGTCGTGCTGCGGGTTGGTCGGCCTCAAGCCCAGTCAGGGACGGATCACGATGGGCCCGGTACGTGACGAAAGCGGATTGAGCGTGCAGCATTGCGTCAGCCGAACGGTTCGGGACACCGCTGCGCTGCTCGATGCAACGTGCGGGCCGGGGACCGGCGACACCGTGATCGCCCCGTCACCGAGTCGGCCGTACGCCGATGAGGTCGGTGCCGACCCAGGACGCTTGCGGATCGGGCTGCTCGACCACCATCCTCAGGGTGGAGCGGTCGACGCGGACTGCGCTGACGCGGCACGCAATGCGGCCACGCTCCTCGAATCGCTTGGCCACCATGTCGAATCATCGTGGCCGACGGCGCTGGAGGACACCACGTTCGGCACGCAGTTCAGCGCGCTCTGGAGCACCAACATGGGCGCTTCGCTGCGCCGTTTCGAGGCGATCGTCGGACGCCCGTTGACCGACGAGGAGTTCGAGCCGATGAACCGGGCTCAAGCCGACTTCGCCGCCCGCTTCACGTCGGTCGAGTACTCGTTCGCGCTCAGCGCCGTTGCCCAATATCGACGTGCGATCCAGGGATGGTGGGCCTCTGGTTGGGATCTGCTGATCACGCCGACGCTTGC
>JAYTRT010000027.1:0-2466 GCA_043746045.1 Actinomycetota bacterium
TCAACCCCACCGTATCCAACATCGTCCCGAACAGTCCGAACGTGGTCGGTGTCGTGCTCAACGTGACGGGCATCAACGACCAGCCGGGCAGCACCAACACCTTCGTCAGCGTCCTCCCCGAAGATCCGAGCGGTCAGGTCACCACGTCGAACCTCAACCTGACCCCCGGTCAGGTCAAGGCCAACCTCGTGATCGTGCCCGTGACCAACGCCGACGGTGCGATCCGCCTGTTCAACAATGCCGGTAAGACGCACATCGCCGTCGACGTCGTCGGGTACATGATGGCCAACCAGGATCCGTCAACTCGCCTCGGACGTGTGGTGCCACTGACGGCACCGTTCCGGGCCTTCGACACGCGCGACAGCACCTTCGGCAGTGTGCAGCTCGGGCCGGGCCAGGCCGAATCGTGGAGCTTCAAGCAGTTCTCGGCCTCGGTCACACTCGACGGTGCCGCCGTCGGCAACCAGGTCGCCCTGATCGGCAACATCACCGGCACGGGCCTGACTCGGTACGCACCGACGCAACCGGTCTCCACCTACTTCACGCTCTACCCGGATGGCGTCACCCGGCCGAACTCGAGCAACATCAACGTCACCGAGGGTGTCGACATCCCCAACATGACGGTGGTCAAGCTCGGCCCGGACGGCGTGATCAAGGCGTACAACAACGCCGGGTACCTGCACTACATCTTCGACATCAGCGCCGTCGTCCTCGACAACTGACCACCGAATCGTCGGCGCGGCCGGCTTCGACTCTCGTCAGCTAGGGTGACGGGTCGAACGGGCTGACACGTACCCGGCGCCAGCAGGCCCCTGCCCGAGATTTGCAAGCAACTCGCCCGAACCACGTCCCTTCGACGTGTCCGGCAACCGTTCCAGGAGGAACCTGCTATGACCACCACCCACACCGGGTCTCTCGCCGCGCGTCGCGATTTTCGCGTCGCCGACCTCGCGCTCGCACCGTTCGGGCGCAAGGAGATCCATCTTGCCGAGCACGAAATGCCCGGCCTGCGCGCCATTCGCAAGGAATACGGTCCGTCCAAGCCGCTCGCCGGCGCCCGGATCAGCGGATCGCTGCACATGACCATCCAGACCGCCGTCCTGATCGAGACGCTCGTCGAACTCGGCGCCGAAGTGCGCTGGGCGAGCTGCAACATCTTCTCCACCCAGGACCACGCCGCTGCCGCTGTAGCCGTCGGGCCGACAGGAACCGTCGAGGATCCGCAGGGTGTGCCTGTGTTCGCCTGGAAGGGCGAGACCCTCGAGGAGTACTGGTTCTGCACCGATCAGATGATGAGCTGGCCGGACGATGCCAACGGCAACCCCGTCCAGGCCAACATGATCCTCGACGACGGCGGTGACGCGACGTTGCTGCTGCACAAGGGCGTCGAGTTCGAGGCATCCGGCGAAGTGCCGGACCCGACATCGGCCACAAACCCCGAGTTCGCGATCGTGCTCGGTCTGCTGCAGCGCAGCCTCAAGACCCAGCCGAACAAGTGGACCGCGATGGCCAAGAGCATCAAGGGGGTCACCGAAGAGACGACCACCGGCGTGATGCGCCTGTACAAGATGATGGAGAAGGGCGAGCTGCTGTTCCCCGCGATCAACGTCAACGACTCCGTGACGAAGAGCAAGTTCGACAACCTCTACGGTTGCCGACACTCGCTGATCGACGCGATCTGTCGGGCCACCGACGTGATGATCGCCGGCAAGGTGGCGGTCGTCGCCGGCTACGGCGATGTCGGTAAGGGTTGCGCACAGGCACTGCGCGGTCAGGGCGCCCGCGTGATCATCACCGAGATCGATCCGATCAACGCCCTGCAGGCGGCGATGGAGGGCTACCAGGTCCTGACGATGGAAGACGTCATGTCCACCGCCGACATCTTCGTGTCCGCAACCGGCAACGACGGAGTCATCGCCACAGAGCACATGCTGCACATGAAGCACAACGCGATCGTGTGCAACATCGGCCACTTCGACAGCGAGATCGACATGGCCGGCCTGGCCCGCAGCGGCGCCGAGCGCGACGAATTGAAGCCCGGTACCGATCTGTGGTCGTTCCCCGATGGCCACTCGATCATCGTCCTGGCCGAGGGCCGGCTGGTCAACCTCGGTTGCGCGACCGGCCATCCCAGCTTCGTGATGAGCTGCTCGTTCACCAACCAGGTGCTGGCCCAGATGGAGCTGTTCAACCATCTCGACCAGTACCCGCTCGGCGTGTACGTGTTGCCGAAGAAGCTCGACGAGAAGGTCGCCCGGCTGCACCTCGATGCCCTCGGCGTGAAGCTGACCAAGCTCAACGACGAGCAGGCCGACTACCTCGGGATCGACCCGAGCGGCCCGTTCAAGAGTGAGCGCTACCGCTACTGATCCTGCGGATCGATTCCCGTGCTGCCCGCATCGATCATTCCGTCGGGGATGATCGGAGCGGGCAGTTCCGCGTTCGCGTGCCGACGCACTGAACGGG
>JAYTRT010000028.1:0-2463 GCA_043746045.1 Actinomycetota bacterium
CAGTTCTTCAGCCGGAACCTCGGGGCCGATGAAATTGGCCTTCGGGCCGAGGTCGCGGTGCAGGAGCTTGTACCAGGCACGAGCGAACGCATCGTCGAGTTGTTCGGGGTTGTCGCGGAAACGCTGCGAGATTGGGCCGTAGATCGGGTCCATCTTCATGGCCATGTCGGCCGTGCTCATCACCGGGGCGTGGAACACGTCGGGACGCTGGGCGTCGGGCACCGTGCCGGCGAGCGCTGGTGCTGTCCACTGCTTGTGGCCGGCAGGGCTCTCGGTGAGTACCCAGTCGTTGTCCATCAACGTTTCGAGGTAATTGTTGTCCCACTTCGTGGGCGTGGAGTTCCACGCGCCTTCGAAACCGCTCGTGGTCGCGTGGATGCCGACACCGCTCTCAAAGCTGTTCTTCCAGCCGAGCAGCTGCTGCTCCATCGGAGCGCCCTCGGGCTCGGCGCCCAATGAGGATTCCGGGCCGGCACCGTGCATCTTGCCGAAGGCGTGACCGCCGACGACCAACGCAACGGTCTCTTCGTCGTTCATGGCCATGCGACCGAACGTCTCGCGAATGTCGCGACCCGACCCGACGGGGTCCGGAATCGCGTTCGGGCCCTCCGGGTTGACGTAGATGAGGCCCATCTGCACGGCGCCCAGCGGCGCTTCGAGCTCGCGGTCACCGCTGTAGCGCTGGTCGTCGAGCCACACGATCTCGGGTCCCCAGTAGACGTCTTCTTCCGGAGCCCACACGTCTTCACGACCGCCCGCGAAACCGAACGTCTTGAAGCCCATCGATTCGAGCGCGACGTTGCCGGTGAGGAGCATCAGGTCGGCCCAGGAGATCTTGCGGCCGTACTTCTTCTTGATCGGCTCGAGCAGGGCGCGAGCCTTGTCGAGGTTGCCGTTGTCGGGCCAGCTGCTCAGGGGCGCGAAACGCTGCTGACCGGAGCCGCCTCCGCCGCGGCCGTCGTGGGTGCGGTAGGTGCCAGCCGAGTGCCATGCCATACGGATGAAGAACGGGCCGTAATGCCCGTAGTCAGCCGGCCACCACTCCTTCGAGTCGGTCATGAGGGCCGTGAGGTCGGCCTTCAGCGCGGCGTAGTCGAGGGTCGCGAACTCGGCGGCGTAGTCGAAGTCGTCGTCCATCGGGTTCGACGCAGGCGAGCCTTGATGCAAGATGTTCAAGTTGAGCTGGTTCGGCCACCAGTGCTGATTGGCCGAGCTGCCTGTTGCAGTGTGCGGGCTCTGCAGCACCGGGCACTTGGCCGACGAATCGTTGATGTCGGGCGCCGACTTCTCGGGAAGTTGATCACTCATGTCTTGCTCCTTGATTACTTGCGGATGGGTTGCTTGCCTATGTCGAAAAATTGCATTGCGTTAGCTGACGAGATCATCGAGCGGATCGCCCGCTCGACAGGTCGCGCATCGCCCCCAGTAGATGACTTCGGCTTCGTCGACTTCGAATCCGTGGTTGTCGTCCGCGGTCAGGCAGGGCACCTCGCCAACAGCGCAGTCGACGTCGAACATCATGCGGCAGCTCCGACAGATCAGGTGGTGGTGGTTGTCGCCGACCCGGTTCTCGTAGCGAGCTGCCGAGCCAGCCGGTTGGATCCGGCGGATCAGGTCCTTGTCGACCAAAACGCCGAGCGAGTCATAGACCGCCTGCCGCGAAATCGCGCCGAGTTCTGAGCGCACGACCTCGCCCACCTCGTCGGCTGTGGCATGTGGGTGCTCCGCGACGACACGCATGATCGCGAGTCGTTGAGCGGTGACCTGCATGCCGTGCTCGCGTAAGAGTTCTACTGCGGATTCCGGCACAAGCCATATCAGACCACACATTCTGGACTCTGTCAATAATCAGATTCTGTCGGCGCATCGTCTACCTCGACTATTGCCTTGGCCCCGGCCGGTCAACGGTCGCAACGCCTTGCCTGGCGCAACGCCTCAAATATCGCCTGGCAGCGCTCGGAGCGGATGACGAGATCCAGAAAGACACCGTGCCTGCGAGAGTGAGCGCATCGTCGCACGCTGTTCACCGGCGCAGCGCTTCGGGTCACGCGGTAATCGAACCCGGACGGCTCCGTCCGCGCTGCAGTGCCGGCGAAATATGGTGCCCATGACCACCAAAAACTGCCCACAACGCCGTCCGATCGAGCCTGGCGTGCGCGCCATCGAGGTACCCGGAGACACAGATTGCGTAACGCATATTCGCGGTCACGTACCTCCACCGCGACGAGCGCCGATCGGCGCATCCAGCGCGTGCAATTGTTGCGGCGAGTCGCCGCAAGGTCGCTGGACCAGCGAGCGAGTTGCGGAACGAAAGCTGTCCGCACCCGTTTCAGCGTGGCAGATCGAAGCCGCTCACCGTCGGGGAAAGCGGCGCTTCGGATTTGAGGGTGGAGTAGGTCCTGGGCGCGGGGCAGGGGCTCTGCAACGCTGATGGTGTCTTACGCTGGCCAGTGTCGAGGAGCC
>JAYTRT010000029.1:0-2459 GCA_043746045.1 Actinomycetota bacterium
AGTTTGCGGGTGAGGGGGTAGAGCGACTTCTTCAGCGCCTGCATCTCGTCGCGCGAGGCGTGCATGAACTCGACGTCTTCGGGCAGCGGCTTGCGCAGGGTCTTGGCCATTGCCTCGGCGCCGCGATCGGCCACCAAGCGCCGACGGATCTCGGCCTCGATCTCTTTCTTGAACTGCTCGATCCGGCTGTCGTACTCGTCTTTTTCGAGACGCTCCTCGAGCGCGGTCAGCTCGCCACCGACCTCCTGCTTGCTCGCTTCCATCAGCTTGTCCTGCATGCCCTCGAGGTCGAGATTTCGCAAGGTGCGATACAGGTAGTAGGTGCCGCCGACCGGTCGACCAGGCTCCATGCCGGCAAAGCGCTGTACGGCCTGCTTGGCCAGCGCACGCATCATCCCCTGGTCACCGTTCATCAGGGCCTTCATGAGGAGGTTCATCATCTCCTCGGGCGTCAGCGAATCCATCCCGCCGCCGCCGGAACCCTTGCCGCCCTCTTGCTGTTGGGCTTCTTGCATCTCGCGCCACATCTCGTCGATGTCGCCGTCGCCCTCGACCAGTCGGTACTCGGGGCCACGCAGGCTGAAGTAGACCTCGAACACGGTCTCGAAGGCACGCCAGTGAGCGTTGTTCTTGACCATCGTCGCGGCGAGCGCGTATTTGAACGCATCGCGATCTTCGATGGGGATGTACTGCACCGCCTCCATCGCGTCGAGGTTCTCCGTCAGCGACACCGGCAGCCCGGCGTTACGGAGTTCGGTGACGAAACCCGCCATCAGGTCGAGCATCATCGGCATGAGCGACTGTCCTCGTCTACTTCGCCGCTTCGATCGACAGCTCTTTGGCTGCCTTGGCGATGTCGGTCTGATACTTGAGCAGTACGTGCAGGGTGTCCTTGGCCTGCTGTGCGTCGATGTGGTCGATGCCGAGCAGGATCAGTGTGCGTGCCCAATCGATGGTCTCGCTGACGCTCGGGGCCTTCTTCAGATCGAGTTGACGGATGCTGCGGACGATACGCGCGATCTGGTCGGCCAGGTTGGCCGAGACCTCGGGGACGCGGGTGGTGACGATCAGCTTCTCGCGCTCCATGTCCGGATAGTCGACGTGCAGGAACAGGCAGCGACGTTTCAACGCCTCGGACAGCTCGCGGGTGTTGTTCGACGTGAGGAACACCATCGGGATCCGCTTCGCCTTGATCGTGCCGAGCTCGGGGATGGACACCTGGTACTCGGAGAGGATCTCGAGGAGCAGGGCTTCGGTCTCGACCTCGACCCGGTCCACTTCGTCGATCAGGAGCACGACCGGCTCATCCGCGGTGATGGCCTCGAGCAACGGACGGGTGAGCAGGAACTCGTCGGAAAAGATGTCGTCGTGGACATCGCCCCACGAATCACTGTTCTTGTCGGCCTGGATGCGCAACAACTGCTTCTTGTAGTTCCATTCGTAGAGGGCCTTCGACTCGTCCAGGCCCTCGTAGCACTGGAGCCGGATCAGGCGCGCTCCGGACATCTCGGCCACGCTCTTGGCGAGCTGGGTCTTGCCGGTTCCGGCGGGCCCCTCGACCAGGACAGGCTTGCCGAGACGCTCGGCGAGGAACACCACGCCGGCAATACCCTCGTCGGCGAGGTAGTTGACATCGCAAAGGCCATCGCGCACGGACTGAACGGACTCGAAACGGGTTGCCATACAGGGGGGACCTTACTGGCCCGACCCCTGGTGGCATCAATTGAGTTACCGGCATGAAATGAGTCGTCCGTCACCTCTCGCCTACGATGCGCTGGTGGATCGTGGGCCTCTCGGTGATGACGTCGACCGTTTCATCGGTTCGGTCTGCGGTGACCTGTCCGAGCTCTCGCACAAGCCGAGCACATCGCATCGGGTCGATGTCGTCGTCGAAGCGGCGTGCATCGTTGCCGCAGCCTTCGCTGCCGACGGCCGACTCTCGGACGACGAGTCCTGGGCGTACGTCACCGGAATCGGGATGATCAGCGAGCCGGCGGTGGTCGGCACCCCTGCCGAACTGCGCAGCGGCGAGTTCTTCGCAGGCAAGGCGGACTGGGTCGAGAAACCGTCGGTCCTGTTCGACCTCCTCGTGCGCGCCGATGCACGAGACGGAACGACTCGAAGTCACCGCTATCACGACCGGGCGCTACGGCTTTTCCGGGCAGCGGTCGCGGTCGATCTCGTCACATCGCCGTCCGAACTGAACCTCATCGAGGAGTTCCGGCAGACGATGTTGGACCATCTCGATGCCGCAGGGGTCCCCCGTCCAGGTCATGTCATCGCTCCGAACTCGCGCCGTCCGGTCACAGGCGCAACGCTCGTGGCGAATGCCGAGTCGGCCAAGGCGACCGACAAGGCGGTCACCCCCACCGTTCCAGAACCGAAGCTGCCGCCGACGCGCACCATCACCGATCTCCTCGCGGAGCTCGATGCCCTGACGGGGCTCGAGAGCGTCAAGG
>JAYTRT010000030.1:0-2458 GCA_043746045.1 Actinomycetota bacterium
CGTCTCCGTCTGCGTCGCGGTCACTGTCACCGTCGCAGTCGCAGTCGCAGTCGCAGTCGCGGTCGCGGTCGGGAAGCGAATCGACCCAGAGCACGAACGGCCCGTCGAGGCTGGTGTACGGGTTCGAACCGGGTGGTCCATCGTCTGCCCCCACAGCATCGTCGGCGGCCGACAGATCCTCTGCCATGGCGGGGCCTCCTGATCGGGTCGTCGATGGTGCTGACGGTACCGATCGGAGATCGGCGGCGAATCGGGGAAACCCCTACGTCGCGTCGTGGCTACCGAGCAGGTTGGCCAGTTCGGCGCGGTTGCCGACCCCGAGCTTTCGGTAGATCCGGGTCATGTTCGCCTCCACGGTCTTGGTGCTGATGAACAGCTCGTCGGCGATCTGGCGTGTCGTCCGCCCGCGCGCAGCCAACCGGGCGACCCGTGCCTCGGTCTCGGTCATGTCCAGTGACGTCTGAGCGCGCACCCCCAGCCGGCCCAGCTCGACCTTGGCCCGCTCGACCAGGCTGCGCGCGCCCATGGTCTCGAAGAGCACGAGCGCAGGCGTGATCGCAGCTCGGGCTTCGGCGCGCAGCTTGAAGCGCCGTAACATCATGCCGAGCGTCAGCAACGCTCGCGCTCGGTCGTAGACGAGCACGGTGCCTTCGACCGCGGCCAGCGCAATCTGCGCCTCGGCGACCGCGACGTCGATGTGCCCGCGGTGCGCGGCGACCAGCGCTCGCCCGCGATGCAGCGCCGCAATGGCCGAAGGGCGTGGGCACCGTTGCACGAGCGCACCGAGCACGTCGATCGCAACCACCGCTCGATCGATCTCGCCGATTGCGACCAAGGCCTCGAAGTAATCACCCTGGAATCGGAGGTACCCAGGCTCGTTCAGCCCCATCTCCACGCCGATATCGCTGTACCGGCCGAGGTAGCGCACGGCGTCGTCCGGCTTGCCGACGCTCATCGCCAGGAACCCGAGAAGACCTGCGCCGTTGCGTTCGGTCCAGAGCGCACCAGTCGAGCGCCCCTCCTCGTACAGCGCTTCTGCGAGCGGTCTCGCCGCATCGATCTCGCCGCGGAAAGCACTGACCATCGCGAGGTTGAAATTCGCTGCCTGGACCTGACTGGCCTGTTCGGTGGCTCGCGCCAGCTCGAGGTGCCGTCGAGCCGATCGCTCGGCCTCGTCCCAGCGACCCATCCACAGCTCGAGTTGGGGTAGGTGACCCAACACGTAGGGCAGCGAGCCTTCGTCGGCGTCATCGACCAGCGATCCGAGCATCGCCCGGGCTTCCTCGAGTTCGTCCGCGTACTTGAGCAGCGCAGCGAGCGATCCGGCAGCGGAATCGGCCGCTGACACCGACGAGCCACGTTCGAGCTCGATCGCTCGGGCGAACATCGCTCGGTCCAGTCCCTGGCCCGACATGAACTTCGCGCTCGCAGACGCGTTCAGTGCCATCGCCAGGGCGAGATCGTCAGTGATGCTCGTCGCCTCCATCAACTGCAGCGCCGTGGTGGCGTGGTCAGCCCCTGCGCCGAAGTCCGTATAGAGCACCCGGGAGAGAATGGTGTGCGCCTCGATCAGCACCGACGGGTCATCGGTGAGCTCGAGCGCCCGATTCGCGAGGCGGGCTGCGTTCGCGGCGTTGTCGACGTGTGAATACTCGATCACGGCGAGACCGAGGAGGGCACGCGCAGCGAGCATCGGGGTCGGCGCGCCGGCGAGGGCGACCTCGAGGTGATCGAGGGCCTCGCGGGTCCTGCCGGCGCGGAACAGGATGTCTCCGCACCTGATCAACCGCTCGTACCGAGCCGGGTCGTCGATGGGTGTGATCGAGATCGCAAGCTCCGCCAGGTCGGCGGCTTCGACGACGGCACCCTTGGCCGCGAGATCATCGAGCGCTGCGGCAAGCTCGGCGGAGACGGCAGCGTCGGGATGGCCCGTGCCGAGCGCCAGGTGGATGCATCGCTGCAGCCCGGTGGTGACGCCGGCGAGGAGACCATGCAGGTGCAAGCGGCGGATCCGCGGAATGGCGTCGTGCGCCGCCGATGCCAGGAGTGGATGACGGAACCGCACCTCGCGTCCGTTGAGCTCGATGATGCCTGACTGCTCGGCGGAAATCAGATCATCGAGGACGCCGAGCTGGGCGAGCGCGCCGACAGTGGGCGCAGCCAGGAGAGCCACCATGGCGAGGGCCTCGACGGCAGCCTCGGGGAGGTCGCGCAGCCGATCGGCGACGATCTGATGGAGCGATGCCGGCACGGGCAGCGGCAAGGTCGGTCGATTCGTGTCGACGGCGAAGTCGCGAACGAGCTCGATCAGGAACAGTGGATTGCCGAGCGAGGTCGCAACGGCGCGGTCGAGCGACGATCGCGGGATCGACGTCGGTGCCGCCGCTTCAGCGAGCATGCGGCTCGCCGACGGCGACAAGGGTGCAACGTGAATCTGCTCCGGCACGGCGAACGCGCC
>JAYTRT010000031.1:0-2456 GCA_043746045.1 Actinomycetota bacterium
GCGGACGCCGGGATTCATCTGGCGGTTGAAGGACGACGATGGTCAGTCATCGTCGTACGTGATGTTGACCGATGATCCGCTCGACATCATCAACCTGTCGGTGTGGGACGGTGTCGAATCGCTGAAGCACTTCATGTACAAGAGCGGACACAACGCCTATCTGCGTCGGCGGCGCGAGTGGTTCCAGCCGCCGGCCCAGCCGACACTTGTGTGCTGGTGGACATCGGTCGCCGAGATGCCGACGCCCGATGCCGCAATGCAACGCCTCGAACGTCTCCGCCGCGACGGACCCACATTCGAAGCGTTCAACCTCAACCCGCCCTTTCCGAAGCTCGACTCCTGACCGCCGCCTCACGGCACCGACCCAGGCGCGGCGGCACAAACCGCGCCCTCGGGTTCGGAGTGGGAAGCCGGGTGACTCTTTGTCGCACCGAGGGCGCGTTTCGTGCCCTTCGCCATGCTCCAGCGACCGAACTCGCTTCGTACCCGCACACTCATCCTCGCAAGCAGTGATCTACAATCACTTCCGATGAACCCACTGCTCGGGCGGGTCAGGCGGGGATCCCACCCGGACGGGAGCCGGATCCCGGAACTGGATGGCTTACGCGCGATCGCGGTGGTACCAGTGATCGCCCTCCACTTCGGGGCGAACGTGAACGGCGCGGCGGGCGTGACGGTGTTCTTCGCGCTATCGGGGTTCATCATCACCACGCTGTTGCTCAACGAGCATCGGCGTCGAGGTTCGGTGGATCTGCGCGTGTTCTACCTGCGCCGTTTCCGACGCCTTCTCCCGGCAGCCACTGCGGTGGTGGTCGCAACGGTCATTGCGGGCAGAGCGCTGAACAAGCCACCGATCACACGCGACGCCGTCGCCGCGCTGACCTACTGGGCCAACTTCGACCGATTCACGAGTCACTATTCGTACGGCCACACGGTCTACGCGCCACTCGAGCATTTCTGGTCACTGGCGATCGAGGAGCAGTTCTACATCGTGCTGCCCCTCTTGTGCATCGTGTTGCTGCCGTTCGGGCGTCGCGTCTTCGCCACGGTGGCGGCAGTCGCCATGGTTGCATCAGCCACGTTCGCATTCGTGCATCGGAACAGTCCGCAGTACTACTTCCACTCGCTGGCCCGGGTCTGCGAATTGTTGGCCGGGGTCGTTCTTGCCGTGGTCCTGCCGACGATCCTGCGGTTCGTCGGAGCGCGAAGGGCGGCGATCGTCGGGTACCTCGCCCTGGTCGGTTTGATCGCCGTGTTCGCGCAAGCCGTCACGCCCCAGCCGATTGTGATCGCGCTGATGACATGCCTCGTGATCGCTGGCCGGCCACGGCTCCTCGCAGCGAGTCCGCTCGTGTTGATCGGTACGTACAGCTATGGCCTCTATCTGTGGCATCCACTGACGGAGATCGTGTCCGATCGGCTCGGAGTTCGCATCGCGCTGACGATGATCTTCACGTTCCTCTCGTATCACCTGATCGAGTTTCCGATCCGCCGATCGCTGCCGACCCGGACCGCCATCTCTGCGATGGGTGTGCTCAGCCTGACGGCCATCATCGTGGTCGCGTTGCCGCAGGGGCCGACCCGGATCAGGTTCGTCGAGGCCGCACCCGTGATCGCTGCTGCCCCGAGCAAACCAGTGGTCACGATCACAGAGCGCCCGACGACATCAGCGCAACCGACGACCACGACGGAACGCAGATCGTCGGACATGACCATCCCTGCGACGACCACGACCGCGGCGACCACGACCGCCACGACCACGTTCCCCACGACCACGATCGCTGTGACCACGATCCCGGCGACCGCGATCCCGGCGACCACGATCCCGGCGACCACGATGGCGGCGACGCATCCCCTACGGATCTCCGGAGCCGGAGACTCGACTCAGATGTTCACCGATCCTGCGTGGGAGGCGTTCGCTGCCGCCTACCCGGATCTCGTCACGTGGGTGCAACCGCCGGCCGACATCATTCCGTGGACATCGGGAGCAGACGGCTGGGTCGGCAAGGAGGCCGCGAACATCGGTCTGTCACTGCCGACCGACGGGCCACAGGGCGGGCTCGACCGCCAGGGCTGCCCGATGATCTACGACCTGCCGATCCGGGCGGTCGACACCTTCGATTTCGCTCCCTCGGCCGGCCTGCACTCGGCGACGCCGCTCAGCTCGTGCGATTGGCACCTGTGGATCCCTGCGGCACTCGCGCAGATGCATTTGGACGTGCTCGTCGTGTCGTGGTCGGTGACGGACATGTGGCAGTACAAGATGCCGAACGGTCATCGTGGGGTCGTCGGCGATCCGGCATTCGATGCGCTGCTCAACGAGCGACGTGCGGAGTTCGAGACAATGGCAGCGCAGTACGGAACTCACGTGCTGTGGACCACCTATCAGCCCCTGTCGACGGATGCCGTGCCGCTGCGGTGGGCTCAGCCGCACACAGCCGATCTCCTCGCCGATG
>JAYTRT010000032.1:0-7725 GCA_043746045.1 Actinomycetota bacterium
AACCTCAGCCTGACGTGCCGAGCGTTGGTCACCAAGATCCTGTTCGACGGGACAAGGGCGACGGGTGTGCAATACGCCGTCGGTCGCGGTCGAGTGCGAACAGCGCGTGCTCGCGAGGTCGTGCTGTGCGGTGGCTCGATCAACACCCCCCAACTCCTGCAACTGAGCGGCGTGGGCAACGCGGACGAACTCGCCGAGCTGGGCATTCCGGTGGTGCACGATCTTCCGGGAGTGGGCGAGCATCTGCAGGATCACCTCGAGGTGTACATCCAGCACCGCAGCAAGCAGCCCGTGACGATGCAGCCGGCGTTGAAGATGTGGAAGCGGCCGTGGATCGGTTTCAAATGGCTGTTCCTGCGCCGTGGCGAGGGCGCGACGAATCACTTCGAGGCGGGTGGATTCGTCCGTTCCAACAACGAAGTGAAGTACCCGAACCTGATGTTCCACTTCCTGCCACTGGCGATCCGGTACGACGGTTCGATGCCCCCCGGCGCCGACGGCAGACCGGAGAAGATCGAGCACGGCTATCAGGTGCACATCGGACCGATGTACAGCGATGCCCGCGGTTCGGTCAAGATCACGTCCAAGGACCCGCGGGTCAAGCCTGCATTGCGCTTCAACTATCTGTCCACCGATCAGGACCGTCGCGAGTGGGTCGAGGCGATCAAGGTGACGCGCAGCATCCTCGACGCTCACGCGTTCGACGACTTCAGCCTCGGCGAGATGTCGCCGGGCCGCGACGTCGCCACAGACGAGCAGATTCTCGAGTGGGTTGCAAAGGACGCCGAGACGGCGCTGCACCCGTCGTGCACGTGCCGAATGGGTACGGACACGATGTCCGTCGTCGATCCGTTGACGATGAAGGTGCACGGCACCGAGGGTCTGCGTGTCTGTGACGCTTCGGCGATGCCGTACGTGACCAACGGCAACATCTATGCGCCGGTGATGATGATGGCCGAGAAGGCCGCGGATCTGATCGCCGGCAATCGGCCGTTGCCGCCCGAACATGTCGACTTCTATCGCCACGCGAACAGCGCGGGCTGAGCTGGATCAGCCGCGTTGGACTGCGATCAACCGCGCAGGACCGCGATCAACCGTCCGCGCAGTTCGGCATCGCGCTCGGTGGCATCGAGGTCGAACGAACAGGTGAAATGCCACTCGTCGAAACCCTCGGGATCCACCAGTGTCTGGCGAACGTTCCAGACGTCGCCGGCGACGCTCACCTCGAAGCGTTTCGGTCCTCTCGCATCCGCATCGATTCCGATCGCCGAGTGCTCGGCGAAGTAGTCGGCGAATGCGATCTGCAGTGCCTCGGCGCTCCAGTGGTGGTCACCGGCTTCGACCAGGTCGTCGTGCAGCGCATCCCAGCGGCGGCCCGCTGCGAGTTGCACCCACCGGAAGACGCGACTGCGGATCAGTGCTTTCAGTGCTGCCGGGCGGCGGACGATGTCACCCGGGTCGGCAATGGCCTGTGCTGAAACCACCGCATCCGGCGTGACGCCGTCGCGCAGAGCCTGCCACTCGTCGATCAGGCTGCTGTCGGTGGCACGGATGACACCGTCCAGCCAGTCGGCGATCTCGATGATCTCGTCGCTCTTGTCGTCGTCGGGGATGGTCCGTGTGATCGTCCGGTGGGCGTCACTGAGGTATCGCAGGAGCGTGCCCTCCGATCGCTTGAGGCCGTAGTGGCGGATGAAGCTCGGGAAGTCCATCGCCCGTTCCCACATGTCACGGACGACGCCCTTCGGTGACACGTTGGCACCGTCGATCCACCTGTGGGTCTGTCGCCACTCGTCGAACGCGGTGTAGATCTCGTCGGCCATCGGCTTCGGCCAGGTGACCTTGTCCAGACGTTCGATCCGTTCTTCGTACTCGATACCGGCAGCTTTCATCGCGGCCATCGCGTCGGTCTTGGCCTTCTCGCGTTGAGCGAACAGCACCTGGCGCGGATCATCCAGCACACTCTCGACGGCCGCCAGCACAGCGAGCGGATGACCGTCGTCGTCCGCATCGAGCATCGGCAGCAGATCGAGCAGGAACGGGGCGAGCGGTTGGTTGAGGGCGAAGTCCTGCTGGAGCGACCGATCGACCCGCACGAGGCGGCCGTCGGCGAGCGGCACATCGAGACGTTCCACGACGCCGCTGGCGAGCAGCGACCGGTACAGGCCGATTGCTCGACGGGCGTGCCGACGTTGACGGTTGCGCGGCTCGTGGTTGTCCATCAGCAGCGAACGCACGGTGGTCCAGGTATCGGCGGGACGGTCGAGCAGATGCAGCATCATCGCCGGCGTCACGGCGAAGCTCGATTCCAGCCGCTCCGGCGCAGCGATCTGCAGAGCCGCGAACGTGGAGTCGTCGTAGAACACGTAGCCGCGAGGCGGTGTGGGCTTGGTGGCCTTGCGTTGCTTCTTGGTGTCGGTGCCGGCCTTGGCCATCCGGCTCAGGTACTCGGCTTCGTGGTCGGGGGCCAGCGCGACGACGAGCCCTTCGGTGTCGTAACCGGCGCGACCGGCTCGCCCGGCGATCTGGTGGAACTCGCGTGCGCTGAGCATCCGGCTGCCGCTGCCGTCGAACTTGTAGAGGCGAGTGAAGACGACCGTCCGGATCGGCAGGTTGACTCCGACACCGAGCGTGTCGGTTCCGGAGATGACCTTGAGCACGCCCTGTTGCGTCAGTCGTTCGACGAGCCTGCGGTGCCTCGGAAGCATGCCGGCATGGTGTACGCCGACCCCGTTGCGCAACAGCCGAGACAGGTCGCGTCCGAAGCCAGGAGGCATCGGCGACCGTGCCAGTTCGGCGGCGACGATCGCTTTTGCCTCGGGGCCGATCTTGACGACCGACGCGAGGTTGTTGGCCTGCTCGACAGCGTCGGCCTGGGTGAAGTTGACGAGATAGAGCGGAGCGGCATCGGACCGGACGAGATCGTCGATCACGTGGTGCAGCAGTTCCCGCCGGTACTCGTATCGCAACGGGACCGGCCGCACGGAGTCGTCGATGACGATGGTGGGCCGACCGGTGCGGCGGGTCAGGTCTTCACGCAGGAAGCGGGTGTCGCCGAGCGTGGCCGACATCAACAGGAACGTCGCGTTCGACAGCTCCAACAGCGGTACCTGCCAGGCCCAGCCGCGATCGGGGTCGGCGTAGAAGTGGAACTCATCCAGCACGACGGTGTCGGCGTCGGTGAACGCACCTTCGCGCAGCGCCATGTAGGCGAGGATCTCGGTGGTGCAGCACATCACCGGTGCATCGGCGTTGAACGACGAATCCCCGGTCATCATCCCGACGTTCTCGGCGCCGAGTTGAGCGCACAGATCGAAGAACTTCTCGGTCACCAGCGCCTTCACCGGCGCCGTGTACCAGCTTCGTCCGCCGCCGGCACGTGCCTTCGCGTGGGCAGCCAGGGCGACCATCGACTTACCGGATCCCGTTGGCGTGGCGAGGATCACGTTGTTGCCGGAGAGCAGTTCGAGAATCGCCGATTCCTGGTGCGGATACAGCGTGCGCCCGTTGTCGGCCGACCAGTCGATCATCGCCTCGATCACGTCGCCACTCGAGCGGTCGAGGAACGCACTCAACGATGACATGCCACAGTGTGCCCCAGTCCGCGTCTCGGCGTGCTGGACAGTCCGTCGTGCTGGAGAGTCCGTCGTGCTAGAGGGTCCGGCGTCGTCAGTCCGCTCCGGGTCGGGCGAGAAGCCAGGCGCGGGCGTCGGCGACGAGGTAGATGCTGCCGGTGACCACGATCTGATCGTCCGCCGCACGATGCTCGAGCGCGTGCTCCAATGCATCGCCGATGTCGTCGATCGCGACGGCCGGCCAACCACGCGAACGCGCAGCCTCGGCGAGCTCGCCGGCCGGTCGAGCGCGAGCCGTCGGCGGGGTGCAGGTGATGATCTCGGCGAAGTGCCGAGCGTCGACGGCGTCGAGCATCGCCGCCGGGTCGCGGCCGGTGAGCAGACCGATGACGAGGACCCGCCGTCCGCCGCACGGAACCTCGGCCAGAGCACTTGCCAACGCCGCCGCCGCGTCCGGATTGTGGGCGCCGTCGAGGATCACGGTCGGGCCCTCGTCGACCCGGATCGATTCCATCCGAGCGGCCATTCGCACGGCGGACAACCCACCCGCGGCACGACTCGGCTCGAGCGCTCGCCCGAGGAACGCACTGGCCGCGGTGAGTGCCAGCGCGCAGTTCGACGTCTGGTGTGCGCCGTGCAGGGGGAGGTCGAGCTCGTCGAGCAGTTGCCACGGTGTGCGCACGCTGATCCGCCGTCCCGTGGACGAGGGCTCGTCCTCGACGATCGAGATCTGCTCGCCCAACTTCCAGATTGCAGCTGGATGCTGGGCTCGGAAGGCATCGTCGAATCGTGGATCGACTGCGCCGACGACGAGATGCGCACCGGCTTTGATGATGCCGGCCTTCTCCGTTGCGATGCGCTGCTGCCAGTCGCCGTCGCCGCTCGTGTGATCGAACCCGATGTTGGTGATGACGGCGACGCGTCCATCGGCGACGTTCGTTGCGTCGTAGCGCCCGAGGACGCCGACCTCGATCACGGCGGCGTCGACATCGCTTTCATGGAACAGGGTGTATGCGGCGCCCGTCAGCACCTCGAACGGCATCAGCCGCTCGTCGAGCGCAACTTCAGCTGATGCCATCCGGGTCAGCAGCGACGCCAATTCGTCGTCTTCGATGTCGACGTCGTCGATCCGGAACCGCTCGTTGTACGCCGCGAGATGAGGACTGGAATATGTGCCGACGCGCAGCCCCTCGGCCATCAGCAGGCGGGTGATCATCCGCGACGTCGAACCCTTGCCGTTGGTTCCGGTGACGTGGATCACCGCCAGATCGGCCTGCGGGTCGCCGAGCGATGCCACGAACGCGCGCATCCGTTCGAGCGAGAGATCGACGTCGCCGATCCGGCCGGAGCGTGCCGCCCAGGTGCCGTAGTCGATGTGTGCTTCCAGCCACCGGGTGGCGGCGTCGATGTTCACGCGTCAGTGAGGGACGTGGTGGGCGTCAGCGAGGGATCGCGCCGAGCATGCGGGCCGCTTCGAGTGTGTTCTCGAGCAGGCAGGCGATGGTCATCGGTCCCGTCCCACCGGGCATCGGTGTGATGGCGCCGGCGATGGCCTGAACGGCATCGAAATCCACATCGCCGACGATGCCTGCCTCGGTGCGGGACACACCGACGTCGATGACAGTTGCACCGCGCTTGACATGCTCGGGGGTGATCAGCCTGGCGACGCCGACGGCGCCGACGATGATGTCGGCGTCGCGGCAGACCGAGACGAGATCTTTCGTGCGTGAGTGGGCGAGGGTGACGGTCGCGTCGATTCCCTTGCGCGCCAACAGGTTGGCGAGGGGCAGGCCGACCAACGTCGATCGACCGATGACGACGGCGCGTTGGCCGCTGGTGGGAATGCCGTATCGCGCGAGCAGTCGCATCACGCCCTTCGGCGTGCAGGAGACGTGGCCCTCGCGTCCGCGCAGGAGGCGTCCCATACTGACCTCGGTCAGACCGTCGACGTCCTTCGCGGCCGGGATCAGGTCGAGCACCGCTTCCTCGTCGAGGCCAGCAGGTAGGGGAATCTGGACGAGGATGCCGTGCACTGTCGGATCGGCGGCCAGTTCACGAACCGCCATCTCCACGTCGGCCTGGCTGGCCGTCGCCGGCAACTCGACGTGCCGGGAGTTCATCCCGGCCTCGGCGGCCTTCTTGTGCTTGCTGCGCACGTAGATCTGGCTCGGCTTGTCGTCGCCGACCAGGACCGTTGCCAGGCACACGTTCGGGTTGCCGAGCGCGTCGATCTCGGCGCGAAGGCGGACGATCGTCTCGTCGCGCAGGACGAGTCCGTTCATCAGAATTGCTCCGCCAGGAGTCCGGGCGGCGTCGGTCGTGCCTGCAGATGTCATGGTCCAAACCTAACGACAGCCGTGTCGCCCCGCAGCGTTCGCGGTGGCATTCCCAGCCCGTTTGGCGGCCCGTTCCTAGCCTTCGTTGTTCGCTGCGGGGGCACCGACCGGATCGGCCGCTGGCGCGGTGTTGTCGAGAAATGCCGCCCCGCCTCCGACGGCCAACTGCCACGCAACCGTATTGGCCACCTGGTTGAACGTGAACACGTGCAAGGCCGTGATCTCGAGCCGATCGAAATCGCCGGCGAGCGGCTGCAGCATGTCCATCGGGTCGTAGCCACCGGGAGCTGCGAGCTTGCTGACGACCGCCCGGTTCTTGCGCAGGTAGCGCAGCGATGCGCCGACGCCGAGCTTGGTGCCCATGGTCAGCAGCTTCATCGTGTCGATCACGCCGGGAACGCCGAGGTGGATGGGCAGATGCAGACCGGCGGCACGACTCTGCGCGATCCACTTCGCGATGACCTTGGTGTCGAAGCACATCTGCGTCGAGACCCAGCCGTTGATGCCGGCGTCGACCAGCAATTGCTGCTTCTCGAGCAATGCCGAGGTGAGGGCCGCGGTCGGGATCGTGGCGTGGCCGTCGGGGTAGCCGCCGAAGCCGATCCGGCGGATCTTCGCATCGGAGGCCAGGAGGGCGCGGATCAGGGCTGCAGCGTCGTCGTACGGGCCGGCCGGTTCGGCAGCATCGCCGCCGATCACGAAGACGTCGGTGACGCCATTGGCGTTGATCCATTCGGCGATCCGGGCGACGTGCTCGGGGCCTTCGACCATCCGAGCAGCGAGGTGGGGGATGACCGTGTGTCCCAGTTCGATCAGCTGGGTCGACATGTCCAATGTGGCCTGCAGCTCTTTGGCCGGTGAGGCGGTGACCGAGATGATCGAGTTCGCCGGCAGGTGCTCGAACTGCAGATGGGCCTTCGGCGTGGGGATCAGCTCGAGGTGGGCTCGGCCGACGCGGTCGATGATCGACGCGGCGACCCGGGTGCCGGGCGTGCGTTGCTCGGCGTTGATCGACGACGTGTTCCGATTGAAGAGTGCCATGGCGTCGACCTTCCCTCTGTTCCGGTTCTATTCGCGGAACGATTGTGCTGGTTACCACCATACAACATTCATCCGCATCGTGGTAGAGGGAAATTCTGCTTCTGATGCCCTGGTTCGGTAGCGTCGGCGCGTCATGAAGGTCTCGCTCGGCATCGACACCGGTGGCACGTACACCGACGCCGTCCTGTTCGACGAGCAACATGGTGTCTTGGCCAAGGCGAAGTCACTGACCACCCGTCACGACCTGGCGATCGGCATCGCCGGAGCCGTCGACCAGGTCATGCTCGGAGCGAAGGTCGCTGCTGCGGACATCGGTCTCGTCTCGCTGTCGACGACCCTGGCGACGAATGCTCTGGTCGAGGGCCGTGGCGGCCGGGTTGCGCTCGTCTTCATCGGCTTCGGCGAAAACGATGTGGCCAGGGCCGGACTCGTCGAAGCGATGCGTGGCGAACCGATCATCCGGGTCGCGGGCGGCCATGACCCGCAGGGTGACCCGGTTGTCACTCTCGAGCTGGAAGCGTTGGAGCGTGAGGCGATGTCCGTCGCGCCGTTCGTCAGCGGTTTCGCCGTGACAGCCCAATTCTCGACCCGCAACGCCGATCACGAGATTGCCGCCCGCGATCTGCTCGTCCGCCTGACTGGTCTCCCGGTGACATGCGGTCACGAGTTGTCGGCCAAGTTGAACGGACCGAGACGGGCGCTCACCAGTGTGCTCAACGCACGTCTGATCGGGTTGATCGCCGATCTCATCGCAGCGGCCGAGCAGATCATCG
>JAYTRT010000033.1:0-2450 GCA_043746045.1 Actinomycetota bacterium
CAGCTGTGCCGGCGCTCCGGCGCGCACTGGCGCGTCGACGGGACCAAGTTGATCTTGTTCGCCGCCAGAGTCGGACAGCCAGTGGCAACGTTGCAGTGGCCCGACGACCTGAACCGATTCCGCACGCGCTACAGCGCGACCGAGTTCAACGACGACGTCACCGTCCGCGGATGGGACCCCGCAAGCAAGACCGCCATCTCCGGGCTGGCGACCGCTGCACCCGGCCACCATGGCTCGAGTGGGCTGCACTCACAACAGTCAGCCGTCAGTTCCCTCGGCGGCGCGAAGCGTTCGACCTCCCGCGCCGTGGTCGTCAGCCAGGCCGAAGCCGAACAGGTGGCCAAAGCCCTTCGCGAGCGATCCACAACCGCCGAGATCGTGGCCCGCGGCGAGACCTTCGGCGACCCCAGGCTCGTGCCCGGCTCGTTCGTCGACATCGACGGTGTGGGCAAGCGACTGAAGGGCACCTACTTCATCACCTCGGTCGAGCACGTGTACTCGACCCAAGGTTTCATCACCCGCTTCACCACAGGGCCGTCCGGTTCATCGACGCTGCTCGACCTCGTCGGGTCGGGCGTCGGTGGGGCCGGCGCGGGGGCGACGCTGACAGCGCTGTCCCCAGGGTTGATGATCGGTCTGGTCACGAACAACAAGGATCCGGACGGTCTGCACCGGGTGCGCGTGAAGTTCCCCGCCGAGAGCGACGCCGAGGAGAGCGCATGGGCGCGCATGGCATCGTTCGCGTCCGGAAAGAACCAGGGCGCGAGCTTCATGCCCGCGATAGACACCGAGGTCGTGGTGATGTTCGAAGGTGGCGATCGCCGACGACCGATCGTCCTCGGCAGCCTGTGGAACGGCAAGGACCTTCCACCGCTCGGTACGGACAAGTTCCTGTCCGGCGGCAAGGTGGTCCAGTGGCAGGTTCGCACCGCCGGCGGACAAACCCTGACCTTCGACGAGACGCCCGGTGCGGAAAGCGTGTCGATCGTGCTGCCCGACGGCAACACGAAGCTGATCCTCAACAAGGACAAGGTCGAGCTGTGGTCGGACAGCAAGAACCTCGAGGTCAAGTCGGGTCAGGCCAGCATGCTGTTGGCGAACGGCAAGGACGTCACGCTGCAAGGCATGAACGTGACCATCAAGGCCACCCAGGCCTTGAAACTCGAGGGCCTCTCGGTGGAAATCGCCGGGAAGACCAGCGCCAAGCTCGAGGGTTCGGCCACGGTGGAGATCAAGGGCGGCGCATCGGCCAAGTTCTCCGCGAGCGGAGTTGCCGAAGTGTCCGGATCACTGGTGAAGATCAACTGATGAGCATGTCATCGGACTTCATCGGCAAGGGCATCATGTTCCCCCTGCGCATCGACCAGTCGGGTTCGATCGCGATGACAAATGGCGCCCACGACCTCGACAGCTCGATCCGGATGGTGCTGGCCACCGCACCGGGCGAGCGACTGATGCGTCCTCGCTTCGGCTGCCGGATCTGGGAACTGCTGTTCGAGCCGATCAACGCCAACACCATGGGTTTGATGTCTGTCGCGGTGCGCGATGCCCTTGGCCAATGGGAACCGCGGATCGTCGTCGAAGACGTCGTGGTCAGCCCGGATGAAGCGGCGAAGGGGCAGGTCCACATCAACATCGCCTATACGGTCAAGACCACCAACGACCGGCGCAACCTGGTCTATCCCTTCTACGTCATCCCCATCGAAGGCACCGCATGAGCCTGCCAGTCACCAATCTCGACGACCGCCGTTTCCAGGATCTCGTCGACGAAGCCAAGCGGTTGATCCCCACGTACTGCCCGGAATGGACCAACCACAACGTGTCCGATCCGGGTGTGGCCTTGATCGAGCTGTTCGCCTGGATGACGGAGATGACCATCTTCCGCCTCAACCAGGTGCCCGACGCGTTCTACACGCACATGCTCAACCTGATCGGATTCGAACCGTTCCCCGCCACTGCGGCACGGGCGGACCTCACCTTCTGGTTGGTCGGCGCCGTGCCACATCCGGTCGCCGTTCCGGCTGGGACGCAAGTAGCGACCGCCGGAGACATCGGCCTGTCGCGCGTGTTCACGACTGTCGACGACCTCTTCATCACCCAGCCGGAGCTGATCGCCGCGCTGACCTCGAGCACACCCGAGAGCTACGTCGACGTGTGGGACGACCTGCGCATCGAGCATGCGTCGGTCACCTGTTTCCCACGCAGCCCCGTGACGCCAGGCGACCGCTTCTATCTCGGCTTCGAGAACAGCCTCGCCGGCAACGCCGTGCAACTGTCGATCCGCGCCAACGTCGAAGGCATCGGCGTCATCCCCGACCGACCTCCACTGGTGTGGGAGGTGTGGCAGGGCGAAGGATGGATTCCGACGACCGTGTTCCACGACACCACCGGCGGCCTCAATCGCGACGGTGTTCTGGTGATGCTCGTGCCCAATGCGCATCAACCGCTCA
>JAYTRT010000034.1:0-7702 GCA_043746045.1 Actinomycetota bacterium
GTATCGGCACCCACGGTGCGGATCTGAAGGGACCGTCAAGTCTCCGTCACGGCTTCATCACGGTTCCGTCAGGGTACGAGACCGTCGAGGAACCGCAACGGTCGACGGATCACGTCGAACATCGCGTCGAGCGTCGCCGAAGCGAATCCCCGTTGTGAAGGCGGCTGTTCGCTGAGGAAGGCCGCCAACGCGTCGATATCGCAATCGCCGTCGACCATGAACTCGTCACGCGCGGTGCCGTCAACGGTCGAGATGTCGGCGGACTGGATGGTGACACCGTGATCGGCGAACCAGCGGCAGATCTCAGACAACAGGCCGAGCCGGTCCGGAGCGGTGACACGGACGAGGGTCGCGGTCGCCCCTTCGCCGGCTCGCGTCACTCGAGCGTGTCCCGATGGCACGAACGGGAATGTGGGCAACGGACCGTCGACCATGGCATGGAGGCTGGCCCCGATTGCAGCCCATCGCCGGCTGTCGAATTCTTCGTCGGACTGCACCGTGATCGCATGCAAGGCAAGGCGTTGCGCCGGCCAGGTCATCACTGACGCAGCGCCGATCGAGACACCGGCTCGGGCCAATGTGGATGCGGTGTCCGCGAGGAGGCCGGCCCGGTCGGTGGCCACGACCGTCAGCCGAAACCTGTTTGCCGAGCCGGACGTCGGGATCGCCCTGGCCACTGCGCGCACTTCACCGGGCCGCAGTCGCGGATGACAGAGGGCAAGATCCGCCGCCAGCACCGCGGGGGATTCGCTGAGCACCCACAGCGGTGACACCCCGTCGATCAGTCGCGTCGTGATGCGTCGAGGCAGCGTCGTGATCTCCAACAGATCACGCAGCTGCGACGTGTTGGCGGCCACGGCGCGCACCCCGTGCTGGATCCCCTGCACCTGAATCACATTGTCGAGCACCTCGCCGAACACATCCGGGTCGGCGAGCAACCACGAGTGACCGCCACGCACCACGTGGCCATCTGTGCCGAACGTGGAGCAGAATGTGTCGAAAGCAGACAGTGGGATGACGCCGTCGTGGTCGCTCCACAGAACCAGTACGGGCAGCCGTCGGTCGGCCAACGCCGTCATCTCGGCCGTCAAACTGGCAGACATGGCCACCAGACCTGCCTGCAGAACGGCCAGGGGACTCCGGATCATGTTCTCGACCGTCAGAGCGGTGGAGACGAGTCCGTCGCCGGACAGGCGCACCGCTGCCATCATCGGTTGGACGAGATCGCCGCTGCGCGCCGCAGTGGCGCGACTGCACACGTTGGCCATGAACGAACGGGGATCGCCGATCGAGTTGAGCAGGACGAGGTAGCGGACGCGATCCGGATAGTCGTGGGCGAACTTCGTCGCAACGCCACCGCCGAAGCTGTGGCCGAGCACCAGGACAGGTTCGTCGATGTTCAGGGCATCGAGGAATCGGTCGACCCATGCGGCATATCCGGCGAGTGTCCGCTGATTGCGGGGCAGGTCGCCGGTGCGTCCGAAACCGGGCATCGACGGCGCGTACACGCGACATCCGCGGGCCGTCAGCCGGCGCAGCGACCGCTCGTAGGCGCGATGGTCGAGACCCCAACCGTGGAGGAACAGCACCGGCAAGCCGCGACCGCCACTTGCGTATCGGGCCGGCCTCCCATCGACCAGGATCTCGTCGGTGACGAGGTCGTCGACCCGCCATTTGACACGCGCCCGTGTCGGAATATCGGTGATCACGTGCGCCTCCATGCTCGGACCGTAGTCAGTCGCGCCGACAGTCGAATGAATGGCCTGTGAAGTCTCGGAGACTTCTCCGACGCCGAGGGCCGAGCTCGTCGGACGATCCGTCGCCGGCTGGTACCTTCGGCCCCGTGAGCGAGCGACCGACGAGCGAGCGACCGACCAGCGACCAGTTGCTGCTCGAGGACATCCGTCTGCTCGGCCGACTTCTCGGCGACGTCGTTCGCGATCAGGCCGGCAACGACGTCTACGAGCTGGTCGAAGCCGTCCGCCGAGCTTCGATTGCGGCGCGACGTGCGGGCCGGCCGGGTCTGCCGAGCCTCGACTCGTTGCTGTCCGACATACCGATCGAACTCGGGCTGGAAGTCGTCCGTGCGTTCTCGTGGTTCTCGCTGCTGGCCAACATTGCCGAGGATGTTCGTCAACGAGTCGGCCGCGTCGAACGTCCCGCGCGTGGCACGCTTCACGACACAGTCGCGCGCATCGCTGCCTCGCACGACGCTGCATCCATCGGCCCGGTGCTCGGCGCGCTCTGGGTGAGTCCGGTGATCACCGCCCATCCGACCGAGGTGAGGCGGAAGACGGTTCTGTCGATCCGGCACAACATCGTCGAGTTGCTCGTCCGTCGAAACGTGGCCGATGCACACGAGCAAGCGGGGCTCACCGATTCATTGCGCGTCGAAGTGTTGCTGTTGTGGCACACGGCGATTCTGAGGATGTCGAAATTGCGCGTTCGTGACGAGGCGAACGAGGCGCTGGGCTATTACCCGCTGTCGTTGTTCGAGGCGATCGGCTCGCTGCAGACAAACGCGACGGCGTTGTTCGAATCGACGTGGCCGGGTGCGCTGTCCCTCGCGACGGATGGTAGCGCTCGGCAACCGCACCCCTTTGTTCCGATGGGCTCGTGGATCGGTGGCGACCGCGACGGGAACCCGTTCGTGACCGCAACCGAATTGCGCTACTCGCTCCGGCGTCAGGCTGAAGTCGCGATCACCCATCACCTCGACGGGCTCGCCCGGCTCGGTCGAGAACTGAGCATTTCGTCGCGCCTTGTCCGACCGACCGATGCGGTCCTCGCTCTCGCCGATTCATCGGGGGACGACTCGGCCTTCCGAGCCGACGAACCGTATCGGCGTGCTCTGCGCGGCATGTACGCGCGTCTGGCAGCGACCGCACTTCTGCTCGTCGGCGAGGTGCCGGGTCCGCTGCCTCACGCTGCGCTGGCACCGTACGCGCACCCTGACCAACTGATCGCCGACCTCGACGACGTGATCGATTCGTTGCATTCCCATGGAGCGGGGCTGCTCGCCGCAACTCGGGTGGTACCGGTCCGGCGTGACGTCGCATTGTTCGGTTTCCACCTGTGCACCCTCGATCTCCGCCAGAACTCGTCGGTCCACGATGTCGTGGTCGCCGAGTTGCTCGCGTCGGCGAGGGTGCACGACAACTACACAGGTCTCGGCGAGGACGAGCGCGTCGCTGTTCTGACGCATGAACTGCAGTCGCCTCGTCCGCTGCGGCTTCCGGGCGTGACGATGTCGATCACGACCACAGGCGAGTTGGACATCTTTGTCGCCGCTGCCGACGGAATTTCCCGGCTCGGTCGGCGCGCAATCGGGCAGTACGTGATCTCGAAGGCGGAGTCCGTCAGCGACGTACTGGAAGTTGCGGTGCTGTTGCGCGAGGTCGGTCTCACGAATGCTGTCGACATCGTGCCGCTGTTCGAAACGATCGAGGATCTCGAACGAGGCGGGGCCACGTTGCGGGCAATGCTGCAGACTCCGGTGTATCGCGCGATGGTCGACCGCCGGGGTCAGCAGGAGATCATGCTCGGCTACTCGGACAGCAACAAAGACGGGGGATACCTGACGGCCAACTGGGCGCTCTACCGCGCCGAGCGGGCCCTCGTCGGAGCCGCTGGAGATGCCGGCGTGGCATTGCGCCTGTTCCACGGCCGCGGTGGCACAGTCGGAAGGGGCGGGGGACCGAGTTTCGATGCAATCGTCGCTCAGCCGGTCGGTACCGCGCAGGGCGCGTTGCGGCTGACCGAGCAGGGCGAGATGGTCGCTGCTCACTTTGCCGACCCGGTGATCGCCGGGGATCATCTCGAGGCGCTGTTGGCGGCGACATTGGAAGCGTCGGCGGCTTCCATCGGCGGAGCACGCAGCACGCCCGGCGCCGGTGACGAGGCAATGGAGGAGCTCTCGGCGATTGCGTTCGGGGCGTACCGCGACCTCGTCTACGGAACCCCACGATTTGCCGAGTTCTTCCGTGAAATGACGCCGCTGCGCGAGATCGCAGAGCTGAACGTGGGCAGCCGACCAGCGGCCAGGACGCGCTCCGGTCGGATCGAGGATCTCCGCGCGATTCCCTGGGTGTTCAGCTGGAGCCAATGTCGATTGATGATTCCCGGTTGGTACGGCGCAGGCAGTGCTTTCGAGACCTGGGCGGGTGGCGACGCGACGCGCCTGCAAACACTGCGCGCGATGTACCGAGGGTGGCCGATGTTCCGTACGACCGTCTCGAACATGGAACAGGTGTTGTCGAAGTCGGATCTGTCGATCGCCGCGCGCTACGCGGAACTCGTCACCGATCGTGGTTTGCGAGAAAGCATTTTCGACCGGATCAGATCCGAGCACGAACTGACGCTCGGCTGGGTGGCACGCATCACCGAGACCGAACTGCTGGCCGACAATCCGATGCTGCAACGCAGCGTCCGGTACCGCTTCCCGTACCTCGACCCATTGCACCATTTGCAGATCGATCTGTTGCGCCGACATCGTGCTGCCGAGGAGATCGAGCACGGCGAGGAGAGCGAGGCGTCACTGATCGAACGTGGCATCCAGCTGACGATCAACGGCATTGCAACGGCGCTCCGCAACAGCGGCTGATATCGGCCGGCGCGCACGGTTCAGTTGTGGCGCGTCTCGTCCGCTTCGGCCAGCGGCGAGAGTGTGTCTCGTGACGTCGGGAGGTCGAGCGGGCGGAGCAGGAGAGGCGCCGGTCGAGGTACGTTCGCCGGCCACGCCTGCGGGTAACCGGCCTGCGTCGCTGCCCACGGAACCTGGCCGGTCGGCTGCGGTTCCCAGCCTGGCTGCGGTGGCGGTTGGGCAATGAATCCGGACGTGACCGGCGCGGGGGTCTGACCCCACGGCTCCTGCTGCTGTGCGCCGGTCGGCGCAGAGGCACTCGGCGCGCCGAACGGGTGCGGCATCGGCGCAGGATTCTGGTAGGGACCGCTCTGGTAGGGACCGCTCTGGTAGGGACCGCTCTGGTAGGGACCGCTCTGGTAGGGACCGCTCTGGTAGGGACCGCCGACGGCGACGGCTGCACCGTAGGAACCGTACTGCTCGGGCTGATACTGGGATTGCTGTTGCGGTTGGGTCTGACCGGCGACGGCGTACGGGTTGTGCGCCGTGGACTGACGGCGGAAGAACACAGCGCGCACGACGAACGCGATGACCCCGCTGATCAACAAGACAGTGGCCGCAGTCGTGATCGGGCCCGCGACGGCGTCGATCGTGGCCTTCACCAAGCCGTCGGCTTGGGGCGCTGATCGATGAGCGATCCATGGCGCGAGTCGCGGTCCAATCGCCCAGAAAGCGCCCGTCAGGATCGCCCAGAAGCCGTACGCGCGAAGCACCACTCGCCGGTCACCGAAGATCATCAATGCGACGAGTGACGCAATCGACAGCAACGCCAGCCACACGGTCCAGGTGTTCGCCGCTTTGCGCAGATCGGCCAACGCGTTGCTCTTGATCTTCGGCAGCTCGACCGTCTGGGTCGAAATCGGTATCGACGCCGCCAGCGCAGGCTGCGTCGTCGCCAGATGTTCGCGCAGCACCGCAACGAGGGCTCCGACATCGATCGCCGATGGACGCGGATCGGGAATGCCCAGCGCGCTCGATTGTGCTGAGCCGAATGCGGCAACGAAGTTGTCGACGATCCGTGGGTCGGCCAGCGCGTCGGCGACGGCGCCCCGAACAGCGGTCTGCTGCTCCGGCGTGAGCAGATTGATGTTGGTCAGCTGGTCGGTGACACTCTTTGCGATCTCGGAACGGGCGTTGTTGCTGCCGAGGATGGAGGTGGCGATCTGCTCGAATCGATGCGGGTCGCCGACCGAGTGCAGGAACACCCATCCGCCCCACGCCAACGAGGCGCACAGGAGGGTGATGCTGACGAGGAAGCGGGTGAGCAGAGGTCGTAGGGCGAGACGTTGTGAGATCAAGGAAATTCCCCTTCGGTGGAACCGCAACAGTTCAGCACACCTCGGTCCAGGACGGTCGGCAGACCATCCGTCGGCGAAACATGCGTCGGTGAAACCTGTATCCGACCCCCCGGCCGATCATCTCTGCTGGGCCACGTACTGTTGGCGAAGTTCTCACCTCGAAACAAAGGAACGAACATGAACAAGCTCCGCATGAAAAAGCTCCTCGGATCGACAATGGCGGTCGGGCTCTCGATCGTGGGACTGGCGGCGTGCGGTAGCTCCGCGTCGAAGATTTCGGCGACGACCGTGAGCGCGACGTCCGGTTCGTCTGGCGCAACAGGTTCGGGCGGCACTTCTTCGGGCGGCACTTCGTCGGGTGGTGGAGCCGCGAGTGGCGGACCCGCGACCGTCGACGGATTCTGCAAGGACGTCCAGGACTACGCGACGAAGGTGAAGGCTGCGATCGCGAATCCGGAAAGTGTGGATCAACCGTCACTGGATGCGCTCGGACAGAAGCTGGGCGACGAGGGCAAGCAGCTGATGACCGCGAACCCGAACCAGATCGCCAAGCTCGCGCAGTGTGCCAGCGCGATCGAGGCCGCCTTCGGAACCGCGATTCCGTGACCCTCGGTCCCACCAGATGAGCACGCTGCCGTGGGCCCGGTTGTTCGCCGCGCCCGAACGGGGAAGCGGATGGTTCACTGACGAGATGAGTTTCGGACAACAGTCGGGTCCACCCGCATCGCAAAAGCAGTTGGACTACCTGTTGTCACTGCTCGAGGCCGAGGGATACGACTTCGCAACGGCCCGGCACCGGTACGGATTCACGCAACGCCAGGCGCGCGGCAAGTTCAGCATCGGTGAAGCCAAGGAAATGATCGATCGACTTGTCGCACAGGCCGAGGAAGGCGAGACCGGGGCCGAGATCGTGTTCGACGACCCGAAGGCGATCAAGGCTCAGCAACGAATCGACATCGAGCGTTCGGCACTGTTGCGTGGCATCCCGGCAGAAGTGTTGGCCGACGAGCTGCAACGACGCGGTTGGGCCGTCATCCCACCGGCCTGACGCCGGCCGACCACTGTTCCGGGTGCACGCGGGCACCGTCCGTTCAGCGCTTCGGGCGGGCGCGAGCGATCTCGTAGGTGGCCAGCGCAGCTGCGGCGGAGACGTTCAGCGACGACAGGCGACCGAGCATCGGGATGCTGACGATCACGTCACAACGTTCGCGGGCGAGCCGGGACAGGCCGGCTCCTTCGGCGCCGAGCACCAGGCAGACACCCTCGCTGGCGATGTCGCCGAGCTCGAACAAACTACGGTCAGACGCATCGTCGAGGCCGATGATCCAGATGCCGGCATCTTTCATCCGCGCCAGCGCAGCCGGAAGCCCACCAACGACTGCCATCGGAACGTACTCGACGGCACCGGCTGCGGATTTCGCCGCAGTGGGGGTGATGTGGACGGCTCGATGGCGGGGGAGCACGACCCCGTCGACGCCGGCGCCGTCACAGCACCGCAGGAGCGCGCCGAGATTGCCGGGATCGGTGACACCGTCGACAGCGACCAGGAACGGTGCGCGACCGGGCCGACGCTTGAGGAAGTCGTTGAAGTCGGCCTCGGGTAGCGTCTGCGCAAATGCGATCACACCCTGTGGCGCCTCGCTGCGTGCAACCGCCTCGATCTTGCGGCGGTTGACCTCGAGCAGTTGGACCCGCTCGTTGCGGGCGAGGGCGATGATGTCGTCGACGACCTCGTTGACATCGAGGTCTGAAGCGACCCAGA